>NZ_JBHWLY010000034.1:26005-63874 GCF_042730435.1 Nocardioides sp. NPDC059952
TTTGCCGTCTTCTGCATTCCAGCTGGCAATCCTTGGCGGGTTGTCGTCGAACAGCAGGAGCAACTCGGCCCCGCACGCTCTACATTCAAGCGGTGCCTCGCCAGCTGCGTAGTAGCCGAGGGTCCGCTGCCAAACCCCCAGGTCTTCGAGCGCAGCAAGCGTCTCAAGACCGTAGATGAACTCGGTGTCGTCCTCCGCCATCCCCAGTGATGCCTCTGCAGCGGTATGAAGGACGGAGATCTCGGAGGCGTAGGTCTCGCGTACGTCTGCGGGGTTTGTGGGTCCGTCCGTGGAGGCAAGGATCGAACTGGCCAATAGAACTGCTGGCATGACGCCACGCACCGGTTGCCGCGAGCACATGTCGGCCAGGAGCGGAACCGCGGCGTAACTCGCACTGTAGACAGTGCCTTGGTGGCAGAGGTGGCTCCAAACGGCGTTCCACGCAGGCCCGAGTTCCGTACCAGATTGCTCGGCGGCCGTCAGCAGGGCAGGAACCTGCTCGGCTGGCCCATACGCATCACGAAGTTCTGCCCAATCGGTCATGCGCCGATAAGACCACAAGCCGCGCGACCAGCGGCACGAGAGCGCCCTCGGCGTCGCAGATCAGTTGACGGACGTGCGTCGCACATCTATCGACGGAGCACAGTCGTCGAGCAGTCGATTCGTGAGAACTTTCTCTACTGACCCAAGGCGGCCTTCGGCCGCGGGCGCGGCCTCCGGGGGCATGCGGCCTGGCGGCCGGTCCCTCCAGGTGCCGCGCAAATGAAGAAGAGCGCCCAGTCCGTAGACCAAGCGCTCACTCTCCAGCCACAGCAGCTCAACGGATCAGCCGAACCCGACCCAGCCGCCAGGTGCTCCCGATACCGTGCCGCCGGTGATCCTCAGCCAAGCCGGTTCACTGACCTCCGGCGTCATCTCCCACGTCCTGGCCGTCGTCGCCGTCTGCGTGCTGATCGGCCTCGTCCTCGTCATGCGATTGGGCATCCGCGAGCTACGCAGGCTGCTCCTCGAGAGGACAGGGCCTTGGCGATGGGTCGGCATCATCCTGCTCGGAACCGTCGTACTCGCCATCGGGGCGTACGTCGGAATCGTGGTGATCGGCGTCCTTAGTCTGCTGATCCCGTAGCCGACGCTACTCATCCTCCGGCCGGGGACACTTGTTTGGCTGATGACGAGGGGGAGGAGACGCCGCTGGCCGGCAGGGAAACTCCCCGCGACGCTTCGAGGAGTAGTGTGGTTTGGCAACGTGGGGCCCGGGTGCCGGAATGGGTGACGCTCCGCCCCGCGATACGGACTCCCAGCGATGCCCCCGTGGTATCCCCGGAGCACTCGAAACGACCCCGAAGATCTATGAACATCCATGGCGAAAAGTCAGTGGGCGTAAGGGTGGGGAGTAAGGCACCGCATCCGGCATCTGGCTTACCAAGGAGGGTGCCGGGGTTCGAGTCCCTCTGCGTCCACCACATCGACGGCGGCACATCGCCGATATGACAGCCTGTGCGGGCAGCTATCCGAGCGTGATGAGCGAGATCGCGGCGGCGGTGAGGACCAGGCCGGTGACCTGGAGGGCGCTGAGTCGTTCTCGCAGGACGATCAACCCCAAGAGCACCGGTATCGCCGGGTAGAGCGCGGTCAGCACCACGGCCAGCGAGAGCAGTTGCTGCTGAGCGGCGAAGCTGTAGAGGACCAGGGCGAACGTGCCGAGCACGCCGGCACCAGCTGCCGGTGCGGTGATCTTCGGTGGGATCTTCAGCGCCGAGAGGGTGCCGATCAGCAGAGCGCCGATCACCGCGACGGAGGAGATACGGCTGGCGAGGATGGGCCACAGTCCGGCGCTCGGGTGTGCTTGGGCCAGGGCCACGAACTGAAGGGCGAAACCAACCCCTGCGATCAGCGCGTAGGTCGTCCCGGCGGCGAACCCGGCCTCGACTCCTGGCGTATCGGGCGTGGTTCGGGACGTCAGCCACAGAGCAGGGAGGGCGAGGGCGATGCCGCCCCAGGCGAGCGCCGGGGGCCGGTCGCCGAAGACGACCACCGCCGCCAGCACCGGTAGTGCGACGGCGGTGACGTCGCTGACCGGCACCACCACGCTGAACTTGCCCATGCTCATGGCGCGGTAGAGGAATGCCACGCCGACCCCGGTCCCGACTCCTGACGCCGTGCCCCACAGGATCGAGGCAGCGTCGACCTGGGCGGCGGGGAAGAACGGGACGCACAACAGGATGAAGACGCTGCCGCCTGCCTGAGCGAAGAACGCGACGACCGTTCCGTCCGCTCGGCGGGAGAGCAGTCCGCTGAAGAAGTGGGTGAGCCCGAAGAACAGCGCTGCGCTCAGCGCGAGAATCTCACCCACGTGAGTCGGCCCGGCAGTCTCTCTCGGCCTGGCCCACCGGACAGATCACATCGCCTTCGATGCAGGCCTGCCGGTCGCACAGCCGGCACAGGCGATCGGCGTCTCCGGGCTGGTGGTGGAGCCGGGGCAGGAGCTTCATCAGCAGATCCTCCAGCTGCTCCAGTTCCTCCGGCGCCAGTGTGTTCACGATCGCGTCGAGGGAACGCCCACGGGCCTCGCGAAGATCCTGTGCGAGGTCACGCCCTCGAGCGGTGAGCGTGATCGCCACATTCCTGCCTGCTTTCGGGCCGCGCTGGAGGAGGCCGTCGCGCTCCAGGCCTTCGACCATGCGTACGGCGGCGGACTGGGTGAGACCAAGTCGTCTGCCCAGCTCACTGGCCCCGATCCCGCCGCTGTCGGAGAGCAGGATCAACGTGGCCGAGGCGCTGTCGCTGAGCCGGGCTGCCTCCGAGAGGCCGGCGCGGATGTGGTCGTTGAGGCCTTGGGCGGCGGCGCCGAGAAGATTCGCTGTCCGTGACCTATGCATGACTCATGCATATCTGGTGACGATCCTCAGGTCAACGGGCTCATCGAGGCTGGAGCGCGGATCAGCTGGGAGCTGCGTACGTCTTCGTCGGTGCCTGCGTCCCGACCTCCTCGTCGGCGTGGGGGAGGAGTGTGCGGGCGGTGGCGAAGGCGATCAGGACGATCGCGATGACCATGCTCGCGGTGCCGGTCCAGCCGGCCGCGAAGGCGAGGCCGCCGAGCCAGCCGAAGAGGCTGGAGCCGGCGTAGTAGAAGAGCGTGTAGAGCGAGGTGGCCTGCGCGATCCCGCTGGTCGCCATCGGGCCCACCCAGCCCGACGCGATCGAGTGCGCGGAGAAGTAGGCCGTCGCGAACAGCAGCAGCCCGATCAGGACCGTCGGTAACTGGTCGGGGATCGTCAGCGCGGCGCCGGCGGCCATGGTCAGGGACGAGACCAGGAGTACCCGTCGGCGGCCGAAGCGGGCCGCGAACGTCGCTGCCAGCCGGGCCGACACCGCGCCGGAGAGCCCGGCCAGGAAGATCACCGCGGTCAGCGCCGGCGGCAGGTCGAACGGCTCCAGCTCGAGCCGGTAGCCGAGGTAGTTGAAGACCGCCACCTGCGCGCCCATCAGGAAGAACGCCTGCGCGTAGAGCGCGAGCTGGCCCGGGTTGGTGAGGTTGGCGACCATCCCGGCCCACACGCCGGCCGGGCGTGGAGTCGTCGCGGGGCTGGGGCGCTCGGGCGGGAGCGCGGTGACCGCGATGGCGGCGCCGAGCGCGCTGAGGCACCCGGCCACGAGGGCCGCCACGCGCCAGTCGCTCACGTCGGCGACCGGCGCTGCGATCAGGCGTCCGACGAGGCCGCCGACGACCGTTCCGGAGATGTACGTCGCGCCCGCGGCCATCGCGTCGCGTCGGCCGACCTGCTCGCTGAGGTAGGCGAGTGCGAGTGCTGGGGTGCCGCCCAAGGCGATGCCCTGTGCGACGCGAAGGAGGATGAGGACAGGGAACGAGGTCACGAACGGGAGCGCCAGTCCGATCGCCGCCGCGGTGACGATGGCGATCGTCATCGACCGCGCCCGGCCGATCCGGTCGGCGACCCACGACCAGCCGAGTGCGGCGACCGCGAGCCCGATCGTGGCCCCGGAGACGGTCAGTGCGGCCTGGGAGGCATCGACCGCGAAGTCGCGGCTGAGTGCCGGGATCAGTGCCTGGGGGTAGTAGAGCTGCACGAACGTCGTCATCCCGATCGCGACGAGCGCGATCAGCACGCGTCGGTGGCCGGGGTCGGTGGGTTCCTGTTCGCTCACCGGCTTCACGCTAAGGAGCCGGTGATCATGCGTCCAATGCATGGGTGATGCGCAAAGAATGCTGATTCGCATACGATGTCAGGTGTGGATGCCACTGCACGAAACGTCCTGCCGATGCTCCCTGCCCTCGCTGCCCTGGCCGAGACGGGACAGACGCTCGCCGCCGCCGACCTGCTGCAGATGCCGCAGCCCACGGTCAGCCGCATGCTCGCCCGCCTCGGTCGCGAGCTCGGCGTGGACGTGGTCGAGCGGCATGGCCGCGGTCTGCGGCTCACTCGGGCAGGGGAGGCGTTGGCCCCGCACGCTGCGGCCGCGGTCGCCGCGGCCACGGCGGGCATCGAAGCCGTCCAGGCCCAGGAGTCCGGTACCCGTGGGCGGATCGCCCTCGCGTTCCAGAGCACGCTCGGCGAGCGGGTCGTGCCGGCGCTGGTCAAGGCGTTCCTCCAGCAGCATCCGGGTGCGTCCGTCGACCTGCTCCAGACCTCGCGTCCGCGATGCCTGGCAGCCGTTGCCGACGGCACTGCCGAGGTCGCGCTGATCTCGCCGCTCGAGGCCGGCTCCGGCCTGCGCCAGTGGCGGCTGCACACCGAGCCGCTGGTCCTGGTCGTACCGACCGGCCACCGGCTGGCCACCCGTGCCCGGGTGAGCTTCGAGGAGGCTGCCGAGGAGACGTTCATCTGTATGAAGCGCGGCTATGGGATGCGTACGCTGCTCGACGAGCTCGCCCTGGCCAGCGGCGTCACGCCGACCGTCGGGTTCGAGGGTGACGACCTCGCCACGCTCCGGGGCCTGGTCTCGGCCGGTCTCGGCGTGAGTCTGGCGCCCCGTGACCCGCACGGCGCCACGGGCTGCGTCGAGGTGCCGCTCTCGAACCCGGAGGCCGTGCGGCACATCGGTGCCTGCTGGCTCGACCGCAAGCCCTCGACGCTCGCCGCCGCCTTCCAGGACCTGCTCCGTCGCCGGGGGCGGCGGCTGACCGAGATCGGCCTGCGTCCCCTGGCCGGGTGATCCTCCCGTTTCCTCGGAGAAATCCGTGCGCCGCCGGATCGGGCGGTGCCATCATGAACCGCATGGCAGGTCGGAACATCGCCGGACGACAGGACGCCTCACCACGGGGCTACTTCGACGGGACCATCGAGGTCCTCCACCACGACCTCGCCCTTCCTGAGGCCTCGGTCAGCCACACTGGCGGCCCCGACCGCGTCCACACCGACGAGCCCGGGACCGAGACCGAGTTCGACCCCGTACGCCGCGTCGGCTTCACCGCGCCGCTCCGGATCCGTGAGCCGCTCGTCTGGGAGGGCGACCAGGCCTGAGCCTGGCAAGCCGGCATCAGCCATTTGGCTGATTCTGGCCTCAGCCTTGTTCGCGATGATCCGCGAAGCCGCCGCTGGTGGAGTTGGTGGCATGGCAGATTCTCTGGTTCGTACGCGGTCGGGTGCCCGTCCGCATCTCTCAGACAGGTTGACCTCGCGGCGGGGAGCGTGGGTGGCGCTCGGGCTCGCGGTGGTCGTGATGGGGGTGCTTTTCGGGGTCTTCGCCGGTGCGGAGGCGCCGGCGCAGACCGGGCAGGCGCCGGCGGGTGCGGAGTCGACGCGGGTGAGCGAGCTGCTGGAGGAGTTCCCCGGGGCGGATCGGCAGTCCGTGCTCGTCGTGGCCTCCCGCGATGACGGGGGTGCTCTCTCTCAGGCTGATCTCGACGACCTCGAGCGGCTCGGCGTCCAGGTCGGAGCTCAGGCGGCGCCGGGCTCCGCCGGTCCGATGGTCAGCGAGGACGACAAGGCCGCGGCTCTCACCGTGCCGGTCACGGTCGGCGCCGACAACGCCGAGACGTTGGAGGTGATCAAGGCGCTGCGTACGGACATCGCGGCGCAGGCTCCCGACGGGATCACCCTGCAGGTGACCGGCGGCCCGGCGTTCGGGGCCGATGCGGCGGCTGCGTTCGACGGCGCCGACGTCACGCTGCTGCTGGTGACGATCCTGATCGTGGCGCTGCTGCTGATCATCACCTATCGCTCGCCGGTGCTGTGGCTGATCCCGCTGGTCGTGGTCGCCCTCGCCGACGGGCTCGCCGCGCGCGTCACCGCGGCGGCGGGAGAGCTGTGGGGCTTCGGGTTCGACGCCGGTGTCGTCAGCGTCCTGGTGTTCGGTGCGGGGACGAACTACGCGCTCCTGCTGATCTCGCGGTACCGGGAGGAGCTGCAGCGGACCGATGACGACCGTCTGGCGCTGAGCACGGCCTGGCGGAAGACGGTGCTCGCGATCCTCGCCTCCAACCTGACGGTCGTGCTCGCCCTGCTGACGCTGGTCCTAGCCACGATCCCGATGACTCGTGGCTTGGGAGTTCCCGCGGCGATCGGTCTGCTCATCGCCCTCGTCGCGGTGCTGTTCGTGCTGCCACCGGCCCTGGCGGTGTGTGGCCGTCGACTGTTCTGGCCGTTCGTCCCTCGTCCGGGTGAGTCACGTGACCAGGGCGGGGTCTGGCGCGCGGTCGCGTCGCGGGTCCTGAAGCGTCCGGTGGTGAGCCTGCTGGGCGGGCTCGCGCTGCTCGCGGTGATGGCCTCCGGCCTCTTCGGTACGTCGGTCGGGCTCGACCAGGTCGAGAAGTTCCGGGTGCAGTCCGAGTCGGCTGCCGGTCTCGAGACGCTCTCGGCGCACTTCCCGCCCGGTGCGGCCCAGCCGGCCTACATCGTCGCCGACAGTGCGGCCGCCGCCGAGGTGGCCGCGGCCGCGGGTGAGGTGGAGGGTGTCGTGCGTGCCCAGCCGGCCGGAGTCACCGACGACGGGTCCTTGACGAAGATCATGGTGACCAGCGACTACTCGCCGGGCACCGAGCGGAGTCTCGACCAGATCACCGACCTGCGCGAGGCGGTCCACCCGATCGCGGGCGCGGACGCCCTCGTCGGTGGCGCGGTCGCGACCGAGCTGGACGCGCGCGACGGGGGTGAGCGTGACCTGCTGCTGGTCGCACCGCTGGTGCTCGCGGTGAGCTTCCTGGTGCTCCTCGTGCTGCTGCGTTCACTGGTCGCACCGCTGCTGCTGCTCCTGGTGAACCTCGCCAGCGCGGTCGCCGCGATCGGCGCCGGGGCCTGGCTGAGCCGCGTCCTGTTCGATCAGCAGGCGCTCGACCTGCAGGTGCCGATCCTGGCGTTCCTGTTCCTGGTCGCACTGGGGATCGACTACACGATCTTCCTCGTCCACCGGGCGCGCGCGGACGCGGCGCGGCTCGGCACCCGGGCCGGCGTGGTCGAGGCGGTCGCCCACACCGGTGGCGTGATCACCAGCGCAGGCATCGTCCTCGCCGGGGTCTTCGCCGCTCTCGGTGTGCTGCCGCTGGTCACTCTCGGGCAGCTGGGCCTGATCGTCGGTGTGGGCGTCGTCGTGGACACGCTGGTGGTGCGTACGGTGATCGTGCCGGCGATCTTCAGCCTGATGGGCGACCGGATCTGGTGGCCGGGGACGTTGCAGGGTAGAGAATCGAGGCCATGAGCGTCGTACACGCGCCGTTGCGGCGGCCCGGCTCGGGATCGGTCCCCGCCGGGCCGACCGTGCGGGCGATGGAGATCGGGCAGCACGTCATCGCCGTCGTGCTGACTGCGATCGGCGTCAGCAGGGCGATCGGCGACGGGGTGGCGGCTCCCGCCGCGATCGCCTCCGGGGTCGCGATCCTGCTCTGGCACACCGCGGGCACGGTCCTGCCGTCCAGGACGCGCTCGCACAACCTCCCGGTGTGGTGGCTGCTCGGGTTCGCCGTGATCTGGGTCGGCGCCGTCGCCGTCTCGCCCGAGTTCGTCTGGCTGGCCTTCCTGCTGTGGCTCCTCGCCGGGCACCTGCTGCCGCTGCGATGGGGGCTGGCCTTCTCGGCCGTCATCCTCGTGGTCGTGGTGGTCGCGCCGATCCTGCACCATGGCACGACCAGCTACGCGGACGTCTTCGGGCCGCTCATCGGGGGCGTCTTCGCGTTCGGCATCTCACGTGGATATCTCCAGCTGCTCCGTGACGCCGCCGAGCGCGAGCGGCTGGTGACCTCCTTGCGGAATGCGCAGCGGGAGATGGCCGAGCTGCAGGACGAGCTCGCCCTCGCCCAGCGCCACTCCGGTGCGATCGCCGAACGCACCCGGATCTCCCGCGACATCCACGACACCGTCGCCCAGGCGCTCTCCTCGATCCGCCTGCTGACCCATGCCGGAGGCAGCCGCACCACGGACGCGGACGCGTCACGGACGTTCGCGCAGGTCGAGGCGCTCGCGGGCGACAGCCTCGGCGACGTACGCCGGATCATCGCGGCGCTGGCGCCCGCCGAGCTCGAGGACGGGGCGCTCGCCTCGGCGCTCCGACGGATGCTCGACCGTGCGCATGACGAGGCCGGTCTGCTGGTCGAGCTCCATGTCGACGACACGCTCCCGATCCTTCGGACCGAGGTCGAGGTCGCGCTGCTCCGCACCGCCCAGTCGGCGCTCTCCAACGTACGCCTCCACTCCGGTGCCACCCGGGTCGTCATCACGCTGACCGACGACCAGGATGCGGTACGCATGGACATCAGCGACGACGGCGCCGGGTTCGACGTCGCCGCCTGGGAGCGGGACGCGGGTGTGGGGTCGTCCAGCTATGGCCTGCGGTTCATGCGGGCCCGGCTGCGCGAGCTCGGCGGAGGGCTCGACGTGGAGAGCACGCCGGGCGAGGGCACCGCCATCTCAGCCCATCTCCCGATCCACATCGAGGCGGTGTCATGACGACCACGGTGCTCCTCGTCGACGACCACCCGGTCGTACGCAGCGGCCTGCGTGCCGTGATCGAAGCGGGCGACGCCCTGACGGTCGTCGGTGAGGCCGCCACCGGCGAGGAGGCGATCGTCCTCGCCGGTCACCTCCACCCCGATGTCGTGCTGTGCGACCTGCGCCTCGGGAGCGGGATCGACGGCATCCGAACCACGGTCGCGCTCCGCGCGCTCGATCCGGCGCCGGCCGTGCTGATCCTGACGACCTTCGACCGCGACGCCGAGGTGCTCGGTGCGATCGAGGCCGGTGCCGCCGGCTACCTCCTCAAGGACGTCGACCCCGAGGTCATCGTCCAGGGAGTCCGCCGTGCTGCCAGCGGCGAGATGGTCCTCGCCCCGGACCTGGCCACCCGGGTGCTCAAGGGCATGCGCAGCCCGTTGCCGCGGCTCACCGATCGCGAGATCGAGGTGCTGCGGCACCTCGCCAGGGGAGCGACCAACAAGGAGATCGCGCGCACCCTCTTCGTCACCGAGGCCACCGTGAAGAGCCACCTCGCGCACATCTTCACCAAGCTCGACGTCGACAGCCGCTCTCGCGCCATCCACGTCGCTCAGGAGACCGGCCTGATCTGAGCGGCGGCCTCAGTGCTCGACGAGTCCCGACTGGTAGGCCCACACGGCGGCCTGGAGGCGGGACTTGACGCCGAGCTTGGGCATCATCCGGGCGAGGTGGGACTTGACGGTGGAGATCTCGAGGACGAGGGCCTGGGCGATCTCCTCGTTGGACATTCCCTCGGCGAGGTGGAGGAGGATGTCGAGCTCACGGGTGGTGAGGACCTCGCTGGCGCGCGCGGCGGTCACGGGCTGCGTACGCCTTCGGGTGACGACCTCGCGGAGGACCCGTCGGGTGAGCGAGGTGTCGAGGGTGCCGTGGCCGGCGGCGACGGAGCGGACGGCGGCGACGATCGCGTCCGGGTCGGCGTCCTTGAGGAGGAAGCCGGAGGCGCCGGCCTCGAGGGCGCCGAAGACGTAGTCGTCGATGTCGAAGGTGGTCAGGACGAGCACCGGGATCGGGTTGGCGACGTCTGGCCCGCAGAGCTCGCGGGTGGCGCTGATGCCGTCACGGCCGGGCATGCGGATGTCCATGCAGACCACGTCCGGCCGCAGCGCGAGCGCCTGCTCGACCGCCTCCGCACCGTCCTCGGCCACCGCGACGACCTCGATGTCGGGCTCGGTGCCCAGCAGCGTACGCAGCCCGGCACGCACCAGCGGCTGGTCGTCGGCGACCACGACCCGGATCATGCCGTGATCCTCAGCCGGGTCTGCCAGCCGCCCTCGGCGGTCGGCCCGGCCTCGAGGATCGAGTCGGTCAGGTCGGCGCGCTCCTGCATGCCGACCAGGCCCAGGCCACGCCGCGCCGACCTCCCGCCGGACGGGACGGGCGTGGCCGATGGCCCGTTGCGGACCGTGACCACCACCTCGGCCGGGTCCTGGGTGTCCAGGACCACCACGCAGCGGGCCCCGGGCGCATGCCGGGCCGCGTTGGCGAGGCACTCCTGCACCGTGCGATAGGCGGACAGCTGGGCGAGCGGCCCGACGCTCTCGACGGCGGCGCCGGTCCCCGGCGTCGAGAGCTCCACCTCGAGTCCCGCGCGGCGTGCTTCCTCGACGAGCGAGGCCAGCTGGGACAGCCGCTCCTGTCCGCTCGCGTCCTCGGCCTGCCCGGGACTCCGTAGGAGCGTGACCAGGCCACGCAGCTCGCGCAGCATCGCGGTGCTCTGGGTGCGGACCTGGCGCACGGACTCCTTCGCACCGGCCGGGTCGGTGTCGATCTGCCGCTCGACCGCGCCCGTCATCACCGCGATCCCGGTCAGGTGGTGGGCGGCGATGTCGTGGAGCTCGCGCGCCATCGCGGTCCGCTCCTCCGCGATCGCCGCGGCGATCTGGGCGGACTGCTCCCGGTCGACGGCCAGCGCCAGGTCGGTCCGCGCCTCCCGGGCGTCGCGGCGTGCCCGTACGGTGGCGGCGAGCAGCGCCGGCAGGACGATCACGCCCGCGCCCTGGACGAGGCCTCCGAGGACCGCCGTGCTGAGCGGAAGATCGATGCTGGTCTGACTCAGGCCCGTCCCGACCGCGACCAGCAGTCCGGCTCCGGCCAGCGCAGCGGCAAGGGCACGGGCCTGGCGGGGGAGCTCGACCGAGCTCACCGCCGACCACACCGCGACCAGCACGGCGGCCGCGGCGAGGCTGGTGGAGTCGCCGGCGCCGCCGAGCGCCAGCAGGACCGAGGCGGAGGCAACGGCCAGCAGCACCGCCAACGGTCGGGAGCGCCGCTCGAGGAGCGTCGCCGCCTGGGCGGTGAGCACCAGCAGCGCGACCCACCAGCCACCGCTGCCGAGCGCCGGGCCGGCGATGGAGGCGTCGGCGGAGTCGAGGCTCGGGGCGACCACCAGCAGCGCCGTGGTGACCAGCCAGACCACCACGGGTGGGATCAGTCGCGGCAGCATCCGGGTCGTCTCGTCGTTCACGCCATCATCCTTTCCCGCAACCGTTCCGGTCACCAGCATCTTTCGATGCAAGTACGAAGGTTCGGCCTTTTGCCAGGCGCGACCAGGTCGCTCGAATTTCTAGGTTCGGATCACGAGATCGACCCACCTCGAAAGGGAACGACCATGACCACGACAACGTCGGTGACCCCGCCGACGACACAGCCGGACCAAGGCCTACGAGCCTTCGTACGCCGCCACCAGCTCTCCACGTTCTTCGTGCTCGCCCTCGCCGCGAGCTGGCTGGCCTGGACACCGTACGTCCTGTCCAACAGCGGCCTCGGCCTCTGGGACCTCACCTTCCCCGGCGGCGTGATCGGCGGCCAGCTCCTCGGGATGCTCCCGGGTGCGTACCTCGGCCCGATCGGCAGCGCCGCGCTGGTCACCGGGATCGTCGGCGGCCGGGCCGGCCTGCGGGCCTGGGTGCGGGGGATGTGGCGCTGGCGGGCGAGCTGGCGCTGGTACGCCGGCATCCTGATCGGCGTGCCGGCCGCGATCATCGTCTCGCTCCAGGCCGCCGGGCACCAGATGGCGGCACCGTCGCAGGCGTGGCTGATCGTGGCGGTGGCGTACGTCCCGGGGCTGTTGATGCAGATGATCACGACCGGTCTCGCCGAGGAGCCGGGCTGGCGCGACTTCGCTCTGCCCCGGCTGCAGCGGAAGGTCGGACCGCTCGGCTCCGCGTTCGTGCTCGGTCCGATCTGGGCGCTGTGGCACATGCCGCTCTTCCTGACCGACTGGGGCGGCTGGCCGGAGGTCAGCTGGTTCGCGCCGCTCGTCTTCGCGGGCTTCTGCTTCACCTTCGGCATCGTGATGACCTGGGTCTTCAACCGCACCGGGCAGAGCCTGCCGCTGGCTATGCTCCTGCACGTCAGCGTCAACAACTTCGCCTCCGTGGCCTTCGCCGAGGTCTTCCCCGACGTCGGCGCCGACCAGTTCCAGCTCGCGCTGCTGGTCGGGTCGGGCGTCGTCGCGACGCTGCTCGTCGTCGCGACGCGCGGACGGCTGGGATACTCCAGCTGATCAGATCCGCTCGGCGACCGGCTCTCCGGAGGCTTCGGTCTCCGGGGCGCCGTCCTCGGCCGCGGTGAGCAGGAACCGGAGCCGGGTCAGCACCAGGCCCGCGGTGAGGGTGCCGCCGATCACGACGACCGCCCACAGGTGGCCGAGGCCGCTGCCGATGAGGGTGCCGGCCAGCGCAGGGCCGAGGATCTGGCCGAGGGTCAGGGTGAGACCGAGGGACGCGTTGTAGCGGCCCCGCAGGTGGTCGGGGGCGATGGTGTTCGCCAGGCCGGTCACGATCGGAGCCCACAGCGTCTCGCCGAGGCCGAAGATCGCGAGGCCGATCACGACGGCGGCGATCGCGCCGGCGACGGGCATCAGGTCGGCGGCAGCGAGCACGGTCCAGGCCAGCGACCAGGTCAGCACGGCGCAGGCCAGCGCGGTCGTGCGCCGCCACCCTGAGGTGAGCCGCAGCAGGATCACCTGCCCGCAGACGATCACCGCGGCATTGGCGGCGAAGGCCCAGCCGAGCGCGGTCGCCGGCACCCCGGCGACGTCGACGGCGTAGGCGGTCGCGCCGGCCTCGAGCTGTCCGTAGCCGAAGGTCACCGCGAGCACGCCGCAGCCGACCAGGGCGACCGCTCGCCGGTCGCGCAGCACCTCGCCCCAGGAACCAGCGCTCGCGTCGTCGTCCGTGGAATCGTCCGTGGCGCGGGCCGGGGAGCGGACCAGGAACGCCAGCACCGCGGCGTAGGCCAGATAGGCGACGGCATCGCACAGGTAGAGCACCTGGAAGGTCTCCGGACGCGCCACGTCGATGAGGAAGGCGCTGACCAGCCCACCCACGCCGATGCCCGCGTTCAGCCCCAGGAAGGCGAAGCCGTAGGCCCGCTCGCGGTCCGCAGCAGGCACCATCCCGGCCAGCAGGGTCGTCGTGCCGGGCCACAGGGGAGAGGCGCCCAGGACCACGCCGGCGAGCACGGCCATCGTCGGCACGGTCCCGTCGACGAAGCCGAGCGACCCGATCGAGACCGCCTCCACGACCAGCGCGGCCAGCAGGACCGGGCGCGGCCCGAAGCGGTCGAGGAGCGCTCCGACCCCGGGGGCGGCAGCCAGGCCGACCAGGCCCATCCAGGCGAACATCCAGCCGGCGGTCGACGATCCGAGGCCCTGCACCTGGGCCATGTAGACGTAGAGGAACGGGAGGGTCAGGCCGTTGCCGAGGGACGCGAAGGCAAAGCCTGCGAGCACGCGGGTGGCCTGGGTGGGGGAGCTCGGCACGGGTGTGATCGTCCTCTCTGTGGGCCACCTGTCTGGCGGGGGCGCGTTTAGGGTAGCCTCACTTAGGTTCGCCTAACCTAATCCCCCGTGTCGAAGGAGACCAGTGAGCGCACCGCACTTGGAGCATCTGTTCCACCCCGACAATGCTCGTGAGTACACCAGCGGCATCACCGAAGCAATCAGACTGCTCGTCGACCAGCTCGCCACGCTCGAGGGTCCCACCACCGGGATCTCGCCCGAGAAGGCCGCCGAACCGGTCGCCGAGGTCGACCTGGACACCCCCCTCGCCGACGGCGCCGCCGCGCTGGCCGAGGTCAGCAAGCTGTGGCTCAAGGACGCGGTCTGGTTCCACGACCCCTCCTACGCCGCCCACCTGAACTGCCCGGTCGTGATCCCCTCCCTCGTGGGCGAGCTGCTGATCGCGGCCGTCAACACCTCGATGGACACCTTCGACCAGTCCGTGGGAGGTACGTTCATGGAACGTCGTCTCATCGACTGGACCGCTGCCCGCGCGGGCTACCCGGAGGCGACCCGCGACGGCATCTTCACCAGCGGCGGCAGCCAGTCGAACCTGCAGGCGCTGCTCCTGGCCCGTGGTGAGGCGGCGCGCCGCGGCGTACCGCTGGACCGGCTGCGCTTCCTGACCTCCGCCGACAGCCACTTCTCCATCGCCAAGTCGGCTCGCCTGCTCGGCATGGGCGACGCGGCCGCGATCGCGATCCCGACCGATGCGGAGCACCGGATGGACGTCGTCGCGCTGCGCGAGGCGCTCGACGAGTGCGTCGTCGACGGGCTCGTCCCGGCCGCGGTCGTGGCCACCGCCGGCACCACCGATTTCGGTGTCATCGACCCCCTCCACGCCATCGCCGATGCCTGCCGGGACTTCAACGTCTGGTTCCACGTCGACGCGGCGTACGGCGGTGGGCTGCTCGCCTCGCCGAAGTATCGCCACCTGCTCGACGGCATCGAGCGGTCGAACTCGATCACCATCGACTACCACAAGACCTGGTTCCAGCCGGTCTCCTCCAGCGCCCTGCTGGTCCGCGACCTGGCGAGCCTGCAGCACGCCTCCTGGTACGCCGACTACCTCAACCCGCGGGAGTCGGAGAACCCCAATCAGGTCGACAAGTCCCTGCAGACCACCCGCCGCTTCGACGCACTCAAGCTGTGGCTGACGCTGCGCACCATGGGCCCCGACCAGATCGGCGCCTACCTGGAGACCGTGATCGACCTGGCCCGCGAGGTCTACGACATCCTCAGCGTGCAGCCCGACATCGAGGTCATCACGCCCTCGCAGCTCTCCACCGTCGTCTTCCGCTACGTCGACGCGCACCTGGACGAGACTGGGCTCGACGAGGATCGGGTCGGCGAACTCAACCGCCGCATCCGAGCCGAGATGTGGAGCGGCGGCCGCGGTGTCGTCGCCGCGACCAAGGTCGACGGCCGGCAGTTCCTCAAGCTCACCCTGCTCAACCCCAAGGCCTCCGTGCAGGACGTACTCGAGATCATCGAGCAGGTCCGTACGCTGGGCCGCGCCGTTCCGGAGGTCGTCCGATGACCGCACCTACAACCGTGTTCACCGACGCATCGGCCGGCGTCCACGACCTGATCGGCATCGGGCTCGGCCCGTTCAACCTGGGCCTGGCCGCCCTCGCCGACCCGATCGACGAGCTCGACTGCCTCTTCCTCGAGGGCCGCGACCGGTTCGACTGGCATCCCGGGATGATGCTCGACGAGGCCACCCTGCAGGTGCCGTTCCTCGCGGACCTGGTGACGATGGCGGACCCGACCTCGCGGTTCAGCTTCCTCAACTTCCTCAAGCAGACCGGCCGGATCTACCCGTTCTACATCCGGGAGAACTTCCTGCCCCACCGGCGCGAGTACAACCAGTACTGCCAGTGGGTCGCCGAGCGGCTCGACTCGGTGCGCTTCGGGCAGCACGTCACCTCCGTGGAGCACGACGGCGAGACGTACGTCGTCACCACCGCCTCCGGCCAAGGCGATCGAACCCAGACGCATCGGACCAGGCGGCTGGTGCTCGGGACCGGGACGACCCCGCGCGTCCCGGAGTGTGCGGCCGAGGCCGTGGCCGCGGAGGGGCCGGCGCTGCACAGCGCCGAGTACCTGGCCCGCAAGGACGAGCTCGTCACCCGGCGCAGCATCACCGTCGTCGGCAGCGGCCAGTCGGCCGCCGAGGTCTACCTCGACCTGCTGACCACCCAGCCCGACCACGACTACCAGCTGGCCTGGCTGACCCGCAGCCCGCGGTTCTTCTCGATGGAATACACCAAGCTCACCCTCGAGCTGACCTCCCCGGAGTACTCCGCCTACTTCCAGGCACTTCCGAGCGAGAAGCGCGACCGGCTGCTGAAGGCACAGCAGAGCCTCTACAAGGGCATCTCGGGCGACACCATCGACGCGATCCACGAGGCGCTCTACACCCGGTCGGTCACCGAGGCGGCCGAGACCACGCTGCTGACCAACACCGAGGTGCGTGGCGTGACCCGCACCGACGACGGCTACCACCTCGCGCTGCACCACGTGGAGCAGGAGGAGGACTACGAGATGGCGACCGAGGCGCTCGTCCTCGCCACCGGATACCGCGCCGGCATCCCGGCCTTCCTGGAGCCCGTCCGGGACCGGCTCCGCCTCGACGAGCAGGGGCGCTACGCCGCCAGCTCGACCTTCTCGGTCGACACCACCGACCGCGAGATCTGGGTGCAGAACGGCGAGGAGCACACCCACGGCTTCGTCGCCCCCGACCTCGGCATGGGCGCCTACCGCAGCTCGGTGATCCTCGCCGCCATCCTCGGCCGGGAGCCGTACCCGGTCGAGAAGCGGGTCGCCTTCCAGGAGTTCGGCGTCCCGGACCGTTTCAAGATTCAGCCCGGCCAGTCCACGGAGGAGAACCGATGAGGATCACGATCGAACCACTCGAGATCGAGGCTCACCTCGCCACCGTCCACTCCTGGGTGACCCACCCGCGCTCGGCGTACTGGATGATGCTGGACGCCGCGCTCGAGGATGTCGCCGCGGAGTACGCGCGGATCGCCGCTCACCCGCACCACGACGCCTGGCTCGGCCGGGTCGACGGGGTGCCGGCGTTCCTGGTCGAGACCTACGACCCTGCCCGCAGCGAGCTCGCCGGGATCACGCACGTGCCCGACCTGGCCGTCGGCGACCTGGGCATGCACGTCCTGGTCGCGCCGACCTCCGGTGAGCCCGTCACCGGCTACACGACCCGGGTCTTCCGGGCGGTCATGCGGCACTGCTTCGCGGACCCCGGCGTGCGTCGTGTGGTCGTCGAGCCGGACGTACGCAACGAGGCGATCCGTCGCAAGAACACCGAGGCGGGCTTCGTCGAGCTGCGCGAGATCGGCATCGGGGAGAAGACGGCGATGCTCTCGGTCTGCACCCGGGAGATGTACGCGGCCGCTCACCTGCGACCGGAGAACCTGCGCGTCGCGCACCGCCACCTGGTCGCCAAGGCGATCGCGGAGTTCAGCCACGAGCGGATGCTCGCGCCCGTGGCCACCGACGCGGGCTGGGAGCTGCCGGGGCCGTCCTCGACCTACACCTTCACCGCGCGCCGCTTCCAGCTCGACCACTGGGTGGTGGACGCGGACTCGATCGTGCGGCGGACCACGACGGTGTCTGGCTCGGGGGAGGAGGCCGAGGTCGACGCACAGGCGTTCGTCGCCGAGTTCGCCCCCGACCTCGGGATCCCGGACACGCTGCTGCCGACCTACCTGGAGGAGCTGGCGGCGACCATCGCCTCGGCCTGCTGGAAGCTCGAGCACCAGACGCTGACGGCCGCCGACCTGGTCGACGCCGACCATCAGAGCGTCGAGGGAGCGATGAGCGAGGGCCACCCGGCCTTCGTCGCCAACAACGGCCGGATCGGCTTCGACATCGACGACCACGCCCGCTGGGCGCCGGAGACGAGCAACGACCTGAGCCTGGTGTGGGTCGCCGTCTCCCGGGACCAGTCCCATCTGGCCCTGGGGCGCGGCGAGGACGAACAGGCTCTCTACGAGGCCGAGCTCGGCGAGGCGACGCTGGCCCGGTTCGCGGCGAAGCTGCGCGGCCTCGGGCTCGACCCGGACGGGTTCCGCTACCTGCCGGTCCACCCGTGGCAGTGGCGCCACAAGCTGGCGGTCACCTTCGCCACCGACGTCGCCGCGCGCCGGCTGGTGCTGGTCGGGTCGGGCGAGGACGTGCACCGGCCGCAGCAGTCGATCCGGACGTACTTCAACACGAGCCGGCCCGAGCGGCACTACGTCAAGACGGCGCTGTCGATCCAGAACATGGGCTTCATGCGGGGGCTCTCGCCGGCCTACATGAAGGCCACCCCGGCCATCAACGACTGGGTCGCCGACGTGGTGGAGGGCGACGCGGAGCTCAAGGAGCGTGGTTTCGGGGTGCTACGCGAGCTCGCCTCGATCGGCTGGACCGGCGACGTCTTCCACGCCCTGCCGAGCCCGTCGCCCTACCGGAAGATGATCGCCGCGCTGTGGCGGGAGTCGCCGGTGCCGCGCCTGGCAGAGGGGGAGCGGTGCGCGACGATGGCGGCGCTGCTGCACCGCGACGCCGACGGTGCCTCGTACGCGGCCGAGCTGGTCCGAGCCTCCGGGCTGCCCGCGCGGGACTGGGTCCGCAGCTACCTCGACGCCTACCTGCGCCCGTTGGTGCACTGCCTGCTGGCGTACGACCTGGTGTTCATGCCGCACGGCGAGAACCTGGTGATGGTGCTGCGCGACCACGTCCCGGTGCGGACGTTCATGAAGGACATCGGCGAGGAGGTGGCGGTGATGGGTGATCTGCCGCTGCCCGAGGAGGTCTCCCGGATCCGCGGCTCCTTCCCCGACGACGTCAAGGCGCTCGCGGTCCATACCGACATCTTCGACGGGGTGCTGCGCTATGTCGCCGCGATCCTGGATGATGAGGGGGTGCTGCCGGAGACCGAGTTCTGGGCCGAGACGCGGGCCTGCATCGTCGACCACGCCGCCGACCACCCGGAGCTCGCCGACGCGGTCGCGCGCTACGACTTCCTCCGCCCGCGCTTCCGCCACTCGTGCCTGAACCGGCTCCAGCTCCGCAACACCCTGCAGATGGTCGACATCACCGACCAGGCAGAGTCGCTCATCTTCGCCGGCACGCTGGCCAATCCCGTCGCGGAACCGGCCGCCGATCCAGTCGCATGAACCTTCTTCGCGACGAGTGGGGCATCCCGCATGTGCGGGGTGCCTCGCTGACCGAGGTGGCCCGGCTGCAGGGCCGGGCCACCGCTCGGGACCGGGCCTGGCAGCTCGAGATCGAGCGGTTGCGGGGCGAGGGCCGCACCGCGGAGCTGCTCGGCCCTGCCGGGCTGGAGTGGGACGTCTTCGCCCGCCGCTCCCGGCTGGCCGCGGTGGCGCGGGCGGCCTACGAGCGGCTCGACGAGGAGGCGCAGGGGTTCCTGGCAGCGTACGTCGACGGGGTCCGCGCCGGTCTCGCGGAGACCTCCTGTCCCGAGCTCGATGGGCCTGGCGGGCTCGGTTCCGCGCCGGGCACCTGGCAGCCGTGGACGCCACTGGCGGTCTTCTGGGTGCAGCAGATCCTGTTCGGGTCGTTCCCCTCGAAGCTGTTCGGCGCCCGAGCGGCGAGGGTGCTCGGGCCCGAGGCCGAGCTGTTCCGCACCGAGGGCCTCTCCGGTGGGTCCAACGCGTACGCCGTCGGCGGCGGCCGCACCGTCTCCGGTCTGCCGCTGGTGGCGGGTGACCCGCACCGGGTCTTCGAGGCGCCCAACGTCTATCTCCAGGTGCGGCTGGCGTGCACCGACCCCGACGATGCCTTCGACGTGGTCGGGATGACCTTCCCCGGCGTACCCGGTGTGCAGCACTTCGCGCACGCCGGTCAGGTCGCATGGGGGATCACCAACGCGATGGCCGACTACCAGGATCTCGTACGCGTCGACCTGACCCGCTCCGGCGACTCGGTGCACTCGGCGAGCGGCGAGGTGCGGCGGAGCGTCGAGACGGTCCTCGTCCGCGACCAGGAGCCCGTCGAGGTCGAGATCCTGGAGACCGACGGCGGACCGGTGGTCCTCGGTGGTCCCGACGAGGGCTGGGGACAGGTGCTGCGCTCGCCCGGCCACGAGGTCGGGGACCTCGGCTTCGGGGCGCTGCTGCCGCTGCTGCGGGCCCGCTCGGTCGCCGACGTGGAGGCCGCGGTGGCGCACTGGGTCGAGCCGGTCAACAACTGGGTGATCGCCGACGTGGCGGGTGATGTCGTCCACACCGTCGGTGGCCGGGTGCCGCGCCGCGACGAGGCGGGGGAGTGGACCGGCTGGGTCGCGCCGCTGCCGCGGCGTACGGCGTCGGCGGATGGTTCCGTCGTGACCGCCAACGACCGCTGCATGCCGGAGTTCGACGTGCTCGCGGCCGGCTTCGCGCCACCGTTCCGGGCGGACCGGATCGGACAGCTCCTCGACGATGCCGGGCTCCTCGACGCCGAGCATGCGGTGGCGGTACTCGCCGACACCACCCAGACCGCGGGCGGGCCCTTGCTCGCGCTGCTCCCGGTCGATCTTCGTCCGCCGGTGCTGGTGGACTGGGACGGCGCGATGGACGGCTCCCCGGGTGCGGCCTGGTATGCCGCGCTGCGCGCCGAGGTGGTCGACCGGATCTGCGCGGCACCGGTGCTCGCACCGCTGTGTGAGCCGTCGGAGCACGGGCCTCTCTACGAGCCCTGGTTCAGCCTGCCGTCGCGGGTCGCGGCCTGCTTGCACGTCATTCTGTCGGCGAAGCGGCCCTTCGGCCTGGACCCGATCGCTCTCGTCGAGGAGGCTGCCCGGGCCGTCTACCTGGCCGAGTCGGCGCCCACCGACCCGGAGACGCCGAGCCGGCTCGTCATGACGAGCCGACTCGGCAAGGACAGTGGTCAGGACGTGCCGACTCGGCGGGGGCACCTGCCGCACTGGCCCGAGTGGCACCGGTTCTGGCCGTTGCACGCGTTGGAGCAGTTCGACCTCCCGCACACCCGGACCGCCCCCGCCACGCCGCTGCCCGGCGACACCGACACGGTCCGCTGCAACGCCTGGATCCCGGGCGCGACCGTGACCGTCCGGGGCTCGGTCGCACGCTACGCCTGGGACCTGGCCGACCGCGACAAGAGCCGCTGGGTCGTACCCCTCGGTGTCAGCGGGTCCCCTGATAGCCCCCACCACACCGATCAGCACGACGTCTGGGCCAGCGGAGGCGCGCTCCGCGTCGTCACCGACTGGTCCCTGCTCACCGAGGAGAAGACATGCCCCTGACCGACCCAGCCCTGACCCTTCGCGACCTGGAGCCGTCGGCCGACATCGACCTGTTGTGCGGTTGGCTGCACGACGATCGGGCCCGGTTCTGGGGCATGGTCGAGAAGCCGCGCGAAGAGATCGAGGAGATCTACACCTGGCTCCAGGAGCAACCGCACCTGGCGGCGTACATCGTCGAGATCGACGGCGACCCGGTCGCGCTCTTCCAGACCTGGGACCCCGAGGTCGACGAGCTCGGCACCTTCTATGCGCGGCTCCCCGGCGACCTCGGCGTCCACCTCTTCCTGGCCGACACTCCCGCCCGGAAGGGTCACACGGAGACCGTCCTCGGGTTCTTCCTCGAGCAGGTCGTGGCCAAGCCCGGCGTACGCCGTGTCGTCGTCGAGCCCGATGCCACCAACGAGGCCTCCCTCGCCCGCCTCGACGCCTACGGCTTCCGCCGGGGCCCGGTCGTCCAGCTCCCGCACAAGGTCGCCCAGTACGCCTTCCTCGACCTGCCCTGACTCACGAGAGCTTCTGGGCGACCTCGTTGAGGTTGGCCCGCGGCTTGTTCCGGTAGGCGTCCTGCTGCTCGGGCAGCCGGGCGTCGCAGAACGCGGCCAGGTCGGGTCCGGTGACCTCGATGACGCTGCGTCCGGCGGCGGCCTCGGTCTCGAACTGGTCGAGGACGTCGCGCAGGATCGCGACGATGTCCATCCCGTCGCCGGCGGTGAAGCGCCACATGTAGTCCTTCATCTCGCCGTAGACGGTCCTGTAGTCGGCGGGGAGCTCCGCGGCGCGGGCTTCCATGCGCTTCCAGTCCTTCTTGTCGCCTACGAGGCGGGCGAGGAGGTTGTTCATGGTGGTGCTCCTTGTGATCGTTGTTTCTCGGTCCCCCGTTCGGGGCGATGAAAGAAGCGTGCAGCCCTGACGCAGCGTCAAGGTCAAGCACCGATCCGAAGAAAGCTCTCGCACTGGGACGCAGACGGCGCGATAGCAACCTCGTCGAGTCGGCTCGCCCTGACCGAAAATCTCGCCGAGTCGGCTCGTTAGAACGGGCCGACTCGGCGGGGTGTGAGGTCAGAACGAGCCGACTCGGCGTGTGTGTCTCGCCGCTCGGCGTCGAGTCGGCGCGTTTGTCTCGCGGGTTGGCTCGAGTCGGCGCGTCTGTCTCGCTGTCGCTCATCGAGTCGGCGATCCGGTTGGGACTGTTGCGCCGAATCGACGGTCTGGGGTGAGGCAGTTGCGCCGAGTCGGCTTGTCCTGACGCGGACTCTCGTCGAGTCGGCTCGTTAGAACGGGCCGACTCGGCGGGGTGCGGGGTCAGAACGGGCCGACTCGGCGGGGGCGGCAGGTGACGGCCTCCTCGGACGCTGGCGTCCTAGGGGCTAGTCGGCGACCATCTCGACGAGCCGGCCCATGGCGCCCAGCTCGGCATCGTGGACGCCTTCGTCGGGGACGATGACGAGCGACCACAGTCGACTCCCGACAGCGACGTTTCCGACCACGAGGTCGCCGTCCTCGTGCTCCTCGACGCACACGAAGGCGTCGTCGTCGATCTCGACGGGTTCGGGGGAGGCGATGCAGTCCTCGCGACTCGCGTCGAGCCCGGCCCGGACGGAGGTGTCGACCAGCGTGGTCACGAAGATGGCGCCCCGGTCGCTGGTGTAGGTGCAGACGTCCTCGTCAGCGGTGTGCGACCAGGAGCCGGGGATGGCGCTGGCGACCTGACCGGGCTCGAAGAGACAGGGCCCGGAGGCTTCGACGGAGGAGGAGGTCGAAGGGCTCGGACCGGGGCTGCTCGTGGTGGGCTCCCCGGAGCCGCAGCCGGCCAGAGCGGTCGCGGAGAGGACGGCTGCGACGCTCAGCAGCTTCCTCGACACGTACGTCTCCTCTGGTGCGGGGTTCGCGCCAGTTTCGCAGGTCACCCTCGAAAGCCTGCAACCGAGGATCCATCGGCGGGCGCAAGATCGGGGATCAGGGTGCGTAACCGCGCGAGGGCGTCGCTGGTCTGAGACTTGACGGTGCCGATCGAGATGCCGAGCATCGCCGCGGTCTCGCGCTCGGTGAGGTCGTCGTAGTAGCGCAGGACGATGACGGCGCGCTGTCGAGGCGGGAGCCGCAGCAGTGCATCCCGGACGGTGAGGCTCGAGGTCAGGTCCGCCCGGGCCGCCTCCCGGTCGGGGAGACGCTCCACCGGGGTCTCGCGCCACCGGCGGGTGCGCCATCGGGTGGTGGCCTCGCGAGCGAGCACCTTGCGGACGTACGCCTCGGGGTTGTCCTTGATCCTTCCCCACTTCGGCACCACCTTGATGAGCGTGATCTGGACGAGGTCCTCGGCATCCTCGGCATGGCCGGTGAGGAGAAAGGCCGTACGCAGCAGGGCGGGGCGGCGGGCCGCGATGAACTCCTCGAAGAGCTGACCGTCAGGCGCGGGCACGGCGCCTCCAGGTCTGAATCGCGAAGGCGGCGGCAATGATTGTCATGCCGGCCGCAATGGTCGGGACCCACGGGGACCAAGGGCGGGGTGGGGCAGGCTGGTTCTTCACCGGTGCGTCGAGCAGGTTGATCGCGAGGCGGGCGGTGTTGACGGATGCGCTGAGCGTCTCGGCGGAACCGTCCCGAACGTCGACCGAGACCAGGTCGACGCTGCCATCGTCGCCGTGGCTTCTCAGGGCGGCGACACGGTTGTCGTCGAGCCACGAGATCACTCCGAAGTAGTTGCCTGGGATCAGATCGCCATAGCCGAACTCATCGATTCCTTTCACGCTGATCCGGGCTGGCAGGGAGTCGCCGAAGATCGCGGCGACGCGTTTCGAGTCCGGTGTCAGGGCGACAGTCTGTGACCCGTTGATCCGTCCCGCGGTCTGGGGGATCTCGGCGGGAGCGGTTGTCCCGTCGGTCTGGATGATGACCGTGTCCTGGCCCTCGACGGTCACTGTGCCGACGCCGGTCGTGCTCGCCGTGTCGAGCGATGTGCGGAGGGCAGAGGCGTTGCCAGTGCTCAGGTCGAAGATGATGCTTCGGGCATCCGTGGATAGGCAGCAGTCCTGCATCTGCCCGAACTCGACGCCGAGATGGGTGGGATCGAACCAGACGAAGGCGCCGTGCCCGATCCCGTGCTCGGTGCTGGGCGTCTGGGTGACCACGTCACCGGTTGTGGTGTCGTAGACGGCATAGCCGTTGATCGTGCCGTCTACGAGGGCAGGAATGGGGTCGGCCACCTTGCCGGTGGTCCAGTAGGCGACGTGGCGACCGTCGGGGGAGAGCTCGGCTTCGCCGAGATAGGCGGTGGCCGCGTGCGGCAGGTCGAGGAACGCGTACGCGCCGGTCTCGGCCGAGACCCCGACCAGGCCGTCACCCGTCCCGAACCAACCCTTGCGGGGTGCGTCGAACGTGGCGATGAGTGGACCGAGGGGGCCCACCGAGTCTGTGCCGGGCAGATGAGGGCTGGGCTCGTGGAAACGACTCGGGAGGTAGGTCCCTGTCCCGGTATCCGTCGCCGGCGCGACGTCGGCGCGTTGTTGCCAGGTCACCGACCCCAGCGCGATCAGCAGCAGACAGGCGACGGCAGCGATGGCGACCGTTCCGATCCGCTGCGTACGCGCGATGCGGCGGCCACGCCGCCACAGCTGCCCGGGCGGGGCGCCTCCGGTGGGCGCGTCACGGGCGAGTTCTTCGAGCAGGTCGGTCAGCACATCGGTCTCCAGATCGGTCGTCCGATGGCTTACACGTATCGAGACCGGCGGAAGGTTGGGTGCTGATTTGAACAGATATCCCACGCGGGCTTGGCCGCATTGGGCAGAATCGCGAGCGTGACCTCTGACATCAGAGAACGGCTCGCGGGGCAGCATGTGCTGCTCACTGGAGTGACCGGGTTCGTCGGCGAGGCGCTGCTGCACCTGATGCTGACCGAGGTGCCGGACGTACGTCTCAGCGTGCTGGTCCGGCCCAAGGGGTCGACGTCGGGGGCGGACAGGATCGCGAAGATGCTGACCAAGCCGATCTTCGAGGCCGTCTCGGACGCGGAGGTGAACGTCGTCGAGGGCGATCTCTCCGACCCGCCGGCGCTGCCGGAGGATCTCGACGCGGTGGTGCACTCGGCGGGCGACGTCTCCTTCGACCCGCCGGTCGACGAAGGGTTCGTCACCAACGTCGTCGGCGTGCGCGAGCTGCTCAGGCGGGTCGCGGAGACGGGGCGGGACATCCACTACCTGCACGTCTCGACCGCGTACGTCTCCGGGCGGCGAAGGGGACACATCCCCGAGGGACCGGTGGACCATGACGTCGACGTGGACGCCGAGCTCGCCTGGGGGCTGGCGCGGCGCGCGGCCGTCGAGGAGCGCTCGCGCAGCGTCGAGGTGATCTCGAACCTGCGCAAGCAGGCCGAGCGTGAGCACGGTCGTGCCGGCCTGATGACGGCCGCGGCGGCCGCCGAGGAGGCGCGGAAGAAGTGGGTGAAGGACGAGCTCGTCCGCCTCGGCACCGAGCGCGCGCGGTCGCTGGGCTGGACCGACGCCTACACCTTCACCAAGGCGCTGGGGGAGCGGGTCGTCGAAGCCCACGCCGCGGCCGGGAACCGGGCCACGATCTACCGTCCGGCGATCATCGAGTCGGCCATCTCCCGCCCTCATCCGGGCTGGATCGAGGGCTTCAAGATGGCCGAGCCGCTGATCCTGGCCTACGGCCGCGGCGAGCTGCCGCTCTTCCCTGCCGCTGCGGACACCCCGGTCGACATCGTGCCGGTCGACCACGTCGTCGCCTCGATCGTGGCGTGCCTGGCGCACCCGCCGGAGCATGGCGACCCGGCCTACTTCCATCTCGCCTCCGGCGACCGCAACCCGGTGACGTTCGGGATGCTCTACGAGACCGTGCGGGCCTACTTCTCCAAGGAGCCGTTCGCGGCCGGTGACCGCGGTGCGGCCCGGCTGCCGGAGTGGACGTTCCCGGGCGGGGCCTCGGTCGAGCGGATGATGGTGACCGGGGAGCGGGTGCACAAGATCGCCGACAGGCTGCTCGGGCTGGCCCCGCGCAGCGACCGCACCCGCGGATGGGCGCGCGACCTCGACCGGCAGGGCCGGCGGCTGCAGTTTCTCCGTCGCTACCTGGACCTCTACAAGGAGTACGCCCAGGCCGACCTCCGTTTCGTCGACACCAACACGCTCTCGCTCTACCGATCGCTGTCGCCGGCCGACCAGGAGACCTTCGCCTTCGACACCGGCGTGATCGACTGGCACGAATACCTCTACGACATCCACGTGCCGTCGGTGACCAAGCCGGTCCGTGATCTCGACGAGCTGCGCAAGCTGCGGAAGAGGCCCGTCCCCGGGCGGCTGCCGCAGCTCAAGGACGGGCGGGTCGCGGCCTTCTTCGACCTCGACGGCACCCTGATGTCCTCCAACGTGATCGAGACCTACCTGTGGCTGCGGCTCGGTGAGCTCTCCGGCACCCGGAAGGCGGCCGAGATCGCCCGGATGGCGAGCAAGGTGCCCGGTTACGTGTGGGCGGACCGGACCGAGCGCGGCGCGCTGCTGCGTACGGTCTACAGGGAGTACGCCGGCTCCCGGCTCTCCGAGCTCGACCAGATCGTCGACGAGCACCTGACCACGCACATCCTCGGGCGGCTCGCCCCGGACGCGGTCCGGCGGATCCGGGAGCACCGGGCCGCGGGGCACGTGACGGTGCTGGTCACGGGCGCGATCCGGCCGCTGACCCGGCCGCTGATGCCGCTGTTCGACCACATCGAGGCGGCCGACCTGGCCGTCGACGACCGCGGGTTCTGCACCGGTCACCTGGCCTCGTCGCCGCTGGTCGGGGAGTCGCGCGGCGCGTTCGTCCGCGAGTGGTCACGCCGCGAGGGCATCTCGCCCTCCGACTGCTTCGCCTACGCCGACTCCCACTCCGACCTCCCGCTGCTCGCGGCGGTCGGGCACCCGATCGCCGTCCGTCCCGACGTACCTCTGTTCCGGCACGCCAAGAAGTCGCACTGGACGATCGTCGACTGGGAGTCGCCGGGCCACGCGAGCCGCACGCTCGACCCGGCCGGGCTGCACCGATGAGGAGGGGCTGAATGCTTGCGCTCGAGATGTACCGCAGCGTCGCTAAGACGGCGTTGGGGAAGGTCGCCGGGGGACGGCTGCCGCTGCTGCTGACCGGCGCGGCGGCGCCGCTGCGGATGGTGACGCTGGACCCGCCGAAGGTCGAGCACGAGGGGTGGGCACGGCTGAAGGTGTCGCTGGCCGGGATCTGCGGGTCCGACCTGGGGATGCTCTCGGGGCGGACGAGCCTCTACTTCCAGCCGCTGGTGAGCCTGCCGTTCGTGCCCGGCCACGAGATCGTGGGCGAGCTGCTCGACCCCTGCGGCGACCTGGCGGCCGGGACCCGCGTGGTCGTCGACCCGGTCCTGACCTGTGCCGCGCGCGGGCTGGAGGCGTGCGAGGCGTGTGTCCGGGGCGAGACCAACCGGTGCTCCCGGATCACCGTCGGCGACATCTCCTCCGGGCTGCAGACCGGGTTCTGCCACGACACCGGCGGCGGCTGGTCCCAGCAGCTCTCGGTGCACCGCTCACAGCTCCACGTGGTGCCGGAGGGCTACTCCGACGAGCAGGCGCTGCTCGCCGAGCCGGTCGCCTGCGCAGTGCACACCGCACGAAGAGCCGCGGTCAAGCCAGGTGACCGGGTGCTCGTCTCGGGGGCCGGTGCGGTGGGTCTGCTGGCCACCCTGGCCCTGCGCGAGCTCACCGACGCCGGCGAGATCCTGGTCGTCGCCAAACACGCCCATCAGCGTGAGCTGGCGCTGGAGTTCGGCGCCACCGAGGTCGTGGCGCCGTCGGAGACGCTGCGCAGGATCAGGCGCGCGACCAGCGCGTTCATGCTCGAGCCGGAGATGCTGTCGGCGCCCTACCTCCTCGGCGGGGTCGACGTGACCATCGACGCGGTCGGCTCCAAGGAGTCGCTGCAGACCTGCCTGCACGCCACCCGCGCGGGTGGACGCGTGGTGCTCTCCGGGATGCCCGCCTCCGCCGATCTGTCCGCGGCCTGGTTCCGGGAGCTCGAGGTGGTCGGGACGTACGCCTCCTCGCGTGGCTCCGGCGACTTCGCCACCGCGCTGGACCTGGTCGGTCATGACGCCATGTGCCGCCTCGCGAAGACCGTCGCGCCCTACCCGCTCCACCGCTGGCGCGAGGCCCTCGACCATGCCCACTCAGCCGGTCGGCTCGGCACCGTCAAGGTGGCGTTCGACCCACGCCGAACGAATTGAGCACTGCCGTCTTGAAGAAGGAGAGTCATCGATGACACGGCCAGGTTTCGTGCTGGAGGTCGACGACCGTACGCCGCCCCTGCTCGTCCACGAGGGGCTCGGGTTCCGGCTCGAGGAGTTCCCGCAGGGCACGCGGGTGGTCTACCCGCCCGAGTCGCTGCCGACGGTGCCGGACGTGGACGGGGCGATCCGGGAGGCGCTGGAGAACCCGGTCGACTCCGAGCCGCTGCGGGAGCTGATGTTCCCGGGGATGCGGCTCACGATCGCCTTCGACGACCTCTCGCTGCCGCTGCCGACCATGAAGGCGCCCGACATCCGGGGCCGGATCATCGAGCAGGTGCTCACGGTCGCGGCCGAGAAGGGCGTCGACGATGTCGAGATCATCGCCGCGCTGGCCCTGCACCGCCGGATGACCGACGCGGAGATGAAGCACATCGTGGGGGAGCGGGTCTACCGGTCCTTCGCGCCGCAGGGGCTGCTCTACAACCACGACGCCGAGGACCGCACCAACCTCGAGCACATGGGCGTCACCGACAAGGGCGAGGACGTCGAGATCAACAAGCGGGCGGCCACCTCCGACCTGCTGATCTACGTCAACGTCAACCTCGTCGCGATGGACGGCGGCCACAAGTCGGTCGGCATCGGGCTGGCCTCCTACAAGTCGATCAAGCACCACCACAACGCCAAGACCATGGTGCACTCGCGCAGCTTCATGGACCACAAGCACTCCGAGATGCACTCCTCGGCCTGGCGGATGGGCCGGCTGATCGGCGAGCACGTCAAGGTCTTCCAGATCGAGACGACGCTCGACAACGAGGTGTTCGGGAAGCCGTACGACACGCTGCTCAAGCGTGAGTGGGAGTGGTCGTTGCGCGACCAGGCCACCGTGCTCGGCCTGCGCAGAGGGCTGGCGGTCGCGCCGCAGAAGATGCGCCACAAGATGTTCCACGACCTGCGCTCCAACTACGGGCTGACCGGGATCACCGCCGGGGCCGTCGAGCCGGTCCACGAGCTCACCGTGCAGCGGGTCCACCAGCAGCAGAGGGTCAAGGTCGAGGGCCAGTCCGACGTGATGGTGATGGGGGTGCCCTATCTCGGCCCCTACAACGTCAACTCGACCATGAACCCGATCCTGGCCGCCTGCATGGGGCTGGGCTACTACTTCAACTCCTACCTGCGGCAGCCGGTCGTGCGTGAGGGCGGCGTCGCGATCCTCTACCACCCGCTCGACGAGGGCTTCAACACCCTCACCCACCCCTCCTACGTCGACTTCTACGAGGAGGTGCTGGCCGACACCAACGACCCGGCGCTGATCGGGCCGAAGTTCGAGGAGCAGTTCGCCACCGACCCCTGGTACGTCCACCTCTACCGCACCTCGAACGCCTACCACGGCGTCCACCCGTTCTACATGTGGTACTGGATCGCGCACGCCCTCGACCACCTCGGCGACGTGATCTGGGTCGGCGGCAACCCCAAGGCCGCGGCACGGATGGGGTTCCGGTCGGCGACCACCTTGCGGGATGCGCTGGAGATGGCTTCCTCGACGGTCGGCCCGTCGCCGTCGATCACCTACCTGCGCAATCCTCCGCACCTGCTGGCGGACGTCCGATGAGCTTCTGGAAAGAGACAGCCCGCGACGTACGGCTCATGAAGCGGGGCTGGCGGTGGGGACACCGGGCGCAGGTGCCGCGGTCGGCGGAGCCGTTCGTGCCGCCGGCGACGACGACGGTCTTCGACAACGAGTGGTCGCGCAAGCCGCCGGCGCGGGCGGTCAGGGAGGTCGCCCAGGCCGGGCTGGAGGCGGTCTTCCGGTCGCAGGTGAAGACCCAGGTCGAGGGGCTGGACGTGCTCGAGAAGCTCGACGGGCCGGTGATCTTCGTGGCCAACCACGCCTCCCACCTGGACACCCCGCTGATCCTGCTGAGCCTTCCTGACCAGTGGCGGCGGCGTACGGCGGTGGCGGCCGCCGCCGACTATTTCTTCGACACCTGGTGGCGGGCGGTGGGCTCCTCGCTGGTCTTCAACACGCTGCCGATCGACCGTCGCGGGGGCGCGCTCGCGAACGCACCCGGTGAGGTGCTCGCCGACGGCTGGTCGCTGGTCGTCTTCCCTGAAGGCACCCGGTCCAAGGACGGCACCGTCGGCCGGTTCCGGTCCGGCGCTGCCTACCTGGCCGTCGAGTACGGCGTTCCCGTGGTCCCGATCGCCCACCGCGGCACCTACGCGGCGATGCCGCGCGGGGTGAACTGGCCGGGCAAGGACAGGTCCGGGGGCCGCCGCCAGCTGACCGTACGCTTCGGGGAGCCGCTGCGCCCGGCAGCGGGCGAGTCGATGCGTGAGTTCGCGCCCCGGATCCGGACGGCGGTGGCGAGGCTGCTGGATGAGGACGCCACCGACTGGTACTCCTCGATCCGCCGCGCCGCCGAGGAGCGCACCCCCGACCCGGCCGGTGAGGAGATCGCCGAGTGGCGCAAGGTCTGGGCGGCCACGGAGTCACCCGACCCCGATCCCGACAAGATCCGGGCCTGGCGCCGCTGAGCCGGGTCAGGCCCAGCGCAGCAGCGCGGCGACCGGGGCGTCGCCGAGCAGGCTGGCGGGCAGCACGCACACCTCCGCGTCGGTGAGGACCGCGGCGGCGATGAGTGCCTCGTCGGCCTCGACCGGACCGGAGACCGGAGCCTCACCGAAGGCGAGGCCGGGATGATCCGCCGGGTCGAGCATGCGGCCGATGAGTGCTTCGGGGTCGATCAGCAGGGTCTCGACGCGGCCGGTGACGAACGCATCGGCGACGTCGCGTACGCCGGTGGCCGCGCGTTCGCCCCTGCCCCAGGCCTCCTCGAGCCGTCCGACCAGCGTCGTGCGATGGCGTACGACCCGGTCCAGCAGCGCACTGCGGATCGCGTCGTCTCGGGCCTGGTCGCCGCCGTCCGCGGCGCGTTGCCCGCTTGCCAGCTCGACCACCTCGGCAGGGAGGCCGGCGAGGCGCTGGCGCAGCCTGCCCACCGTGGTCGGGTCGCCGCCGACGAGCACGAGCTCATGGCCGTGTTCGCGGACCAGCCTGGTCACCTCCTCGGCCACCTTGTCGGCGTTGTGACGCCAGACGTTGTCGGTGGTCTGCTGCATGCGGAAGGCCGCCCACCCGACGTTGTCGTGGATCTTGTGGACGTGCTCGAGCTCGTCGCCCGCCACGGTGGTCGTGCTCGTGGGCTGTGGCAGTCCCGAGTCCCACAGCGAGATGTCGCCACCGGTGTGGTCGGCCAGGACCAGCACGAACGGCATCGAGGTCTCGCGCGCGGCGATCCAGGAGCCGAGGTCGGGCAGCGCGTCCCAGGTCGCGACCGGGTTCGGGACCTCGGCGACGGCGACCGCGTCGTAGGCGATCCCCTCGGGCGTCGCCACGACGACCCGCGCGAGCGGGGCCGGCTGGCGTACGTTCGTCTCCAGCCGGTCGGAGACCTGCGCGACGACTCCCGGGGGAGCGCCCTGGGCGGAGAGCTCCTCGCAGGCGGCTCGCACCCGCAGCCCCTTGGCGTGGGCCGCGTTCTCCGAGTCCTGGCTGACATCGGCCAGCACGGTGGCGTACGGCCCCGGACGGGTCAACAGGTTGGTGAATCCAGCGGTGTCCATACCGGAGTGGTACCCACCGGCAGGGGCTGTCACACGGTCCGGCTCAACCGGCTTCGCAGGTCACCTCGGTGACGTGCCACTCCTCGTCCTTGCCCTCGCCGGAGCGGGTGACGACGAGGGTGAACACGGACTGACCGCCGTCGGGGGTCAGCTCCACCGTGGCGCCGGTCTCGGTGAGGTCGGTGGAGGTGATACGTACCTTCTCCAGGTGGCCGCGCGCGTCAGCAGTCTTCTCGGTCGGCGGGGTCTGGACCGAGGGACAGGCCCGCGCCCACTGCGCCACCAGATCCGGCTTCGCCTCGACCGTGGTCCAGGTCGTGGTCCGCGCGAACCGGCTGGCGGCCGTCTCGGACTGTTCGGTGGCGTACTCGCGGAAGCGTGAGCGCGAGTAGCCGTAGCCGGCCACCGAGATCAGCACTCCGACCACCAGCAGCACGCCGACCTTGAGCGCGATCTCGCGCCGCTCGCTGCTTTGCACGGGACGTTCCTACCACCACCGGCCCCAGGACCCGAACCGGCTCGCGGATGAGAGAGCTCTCATGGTCATCTCACGATCACCTCACCGCGGGTGGAGATGGTTCTTCCATGGCGCCGGGAACACCCGGGGCAGAACCTGAAGGGACGAATGATGAAGAAGCTTCCGATGATCCTCGGGACCGGCCTGGTCGGCGTGGTCGCGGCCGGTGTGTTCACCTACCAGAGCGCTGCCGCTGTCGATGGTGACGACTACGCCAAGCGTGAGGAGAAGTCCAACACCCAGGTGACCACCGTCGACGACGATGACGACAACGACGCCGACGACGTCACCCGCGACGCCGCCGGCAACGACACCGCGACCAACGGCACCGGCGTGACCCGGGCGACCAAGGACAACACCCGCGACAACACCCGCGACAACACCAAGAACACCCGCGACGACCAGACCTCGGACAACAACACCAAGGACAACACGCGGGACAACACGCGGGACAACACCCGCGACAACACCAACGACCGGACCCAGGGCTGAGTCGAAGATGACCGACACCTGGGGCCTGGTCCAGGGTGACGCGATCACCCCCGAGCTGACCGCGATGCGGCTGCTCGGGGGCGGCTCGTCGTACGAGGCCTTCCTGGCCTTCGACGAGATCACCTACGGGCCGGTCGTCGCCAAGGTCCTGCGACCGAACCTGATCGACAGCGAGACCAGCCGCAACGCGCTGCGGCGCGAGACCGACGCACTGACGCAGCTGCGTCATCCGGTCCTCGTCCGCGGCCTTCGGGAGGACCTCGACGGCGAGCGCCCGTACGTCGTGATGGAGCACGTCGAGGGCCCCCGGCTCTCGACGCTGATCCGCCGCCACGGGCGCCTTCCGGAGCAGCAGTACCTGCCGCTGGTGCTCGACCTCGCCTCGGCGCTGCACTACCTGCGTCGCTCCGGCTGGGTGCACCTCGACCTCAAGCCGAGCAACCTGATCATGGGCTCACCGGCCCGGCTGATCGACCTCTCGGTCGCCCGGCCCACCGAGGCGGCGGCCGCGCTGCGGCACGAGATCGGCACCGACGCCTACATGGCGCCCGAGCAGTGTCTGCCCGGCGAGCGGGGCGAAGTCGGTCCCGCCAGCGACGTGTGGGCCCTGGGCGCGACCCTCTTCCACGCCGTCACCGGCGAGCGGCCGTTCCCCCACGGCGACCCGTCGGCCGCGGACCGCGCCGAGCGCTACCCGCAGCTCGTCTCCGGGGCCGGCGACCTCCCCCGACGTACGCCGCCCGAGGTCGTCAAGGTGATCGAGGCGTGCCTCGCCCCGGCCGCCGGTGACCGGCCGGCCCCGGCGGAGATCGCCGAGACCGTCTCGCCCGCGCTCGAGCGACTTCCGCGCGCCTCGCTGGGCGGCCTGCGACTCGGCTGATCCTCTGGACTGATTCCCCCGGGTCCGGGTCAGGACTGGAAGCGGTAGCCCATGCCGCGGACGGTCTCGACCCGGGCCGAGCCCAGCTTCTTGCGCAGGTAGCCGACGTAGACGTCGACGACGTTGGAGCCCGGGTCGAAGTCCATGCCCCAGGCCAGGTCGAGCAGCTGCGCGCGGGAGAGCACCTGCCCCGGGTGCCGCAGCAGCACCTCGGCCAGCGCGAACTCGCGGGCGGAGAGGTCGCTCTCCCGCCCGTCGACACGCAGCCGCCGCGTACGCAGGTCCAGCGCCACCGAGCCCGAGCGGAGCTCGCCCACCTCCGCGGCGGTGCTGTCCTGCTGCCGCAGGCGTACGTTGATCCGAGCCCGCAGCTCGGCGAAGCGGAACGGCTTGGCGAGGTAGTCGTCAGCGCCGCCCTCGAGCGCGGAGACGGTGTCCTGCACCGAGTCGCGGGCGGTCAGCACGACCACCGGCATCCGGGAGCCCTGGGCGCGCAGCTGGTCGAGCACCTCGAAGCCGTCGATCGTCGGCAGACCGATGTCGAGCACCATCAGGTCGAAGGCACCGCTCAGCGCCTCCTCGAGTCCCTCCAGCCCGTCGGAGACGGTGCTGACCTGGTGGCCGTCGGCGCTCAGGCCCTTGGCGAGGAAGGCCGCGATGCGGTCCTCGTCCTCGACGATCAGGATGCGGGCCATGCCTCTCCTTCGGTGCGTGCGGGCAGGGTGATCGTGAAGCGGGCGCCGGGAGGCGTCGCGTCCTCGACGCCGACGGTGCCGCCGTGGGCGGTGGCGATCGCCGAGACGATGGCGAGGCCGAGCCCGAGCCCCGGGCGGTCGCCCGAACCGGTCTCCGTGCCGCGCGCGAACCGCTCGAAGATCCGGTCCCGGTCCGCGGCGGGCACACCCGGTCCGGTGTCGCGCACCCACAGCCGCAGGGTGCCGTCGACGGTCGCCGAGCCGACCGCGATCCGGTCGCCGGGTGCGGTGTGGCCGGCGGCGTTGTCGCACAGCTGCAGCATCGCCTGGGTGACCCGCTGCGGGTCCAGGCGCCAGGTGCCGGGGGTGGCCTCGTCGAGGTGCCAGTCGCGGTCGGCGAGCGCGCTGGCCTTGGCCAGGATGTCCTCGGTGAGGGTGTCGACGTCGACCTCCTCCAGGGTGAGGAAGTCGGGCCGGTCGTGCTTGGCCAGCAGGATCAGGTCGCCGACCAGACGGCTCATCCGGTCGACCTCGTCGAGCGCCAGCCGCCGGGTCTGCTCGACCTCGGCCGGGTCGGACTCGTCGAGGAGCTCGAGGTGGCCGCCGATGATCGTCAGCGGCGTACGCAGCTCGTGACCGGCGTCGTCGAGGAACTGGCGCTGGTCGGTGAACGCCTGCTCCAGGCGGTCCAGCATGCCGTTGAAGTTCCTGGTCAGCGCGGAGATGTCGTCGTTGCCCGACTCGGGCAGCCGGGCGGAGAGGTCGGTCGCGCTGACCGCGCCGGTGGCGTTCCGCAGGCGGGTCAGCGGCGCCAGCAGCCGCCCGGACTGCCAGGCCGCGACCAGGGTCACGATCAGGGCGAGGAGGCCGGCCACGATCGTGTACGTCCGCATGGTGCTGCGCAGCTCGGCACGGTCCTCGTCGAGGTAGGAGACCACCAGGAGGGCGCCCTCGGTGGTGCCCTGGGCGTTGTCCTGCCGCACCGGCTGGCTGGTGATGCGTACCTCGCCGTCCGCGGTGTCGAGATAGGTCGTCCCGCCGTCGCGGACCACGTCGCGTACGGCGCTGCGGAACCGTGGCGATTCGACCAGCGGGTCCTCGGGGAAGTGCGCGCGCGGCCTGCCGTCGACCCAGGCGACGAGGAGCTCGTCGTCGTCGGGCACGTTGCGGCTCAGGAACGTCCGCAGCAGGCCCTCCACGTCGTACGGCGCCCTGGTCTCGGGGTCGATGCCCTCGGTGCGCAACCTGGAGAACTCGTCGAGCTCCTGCTCCATCTCGCGCGTGGTCGCGGCGTCGACCCGGCCGAGCTCGACGGCGTAGACGATGAGACCGGCGCCGGCCAGGGCGAGGGTGACCAGGAGAGCGACCGAGGCGGTGATCCGGGCGCGTACGGACAGCCCCCGGCGGCGGGGGTCAGTCGTCGTCATGTCGGTCGTCGCGGTCGTCATCATCGTCGTCGTCATCATCGTCGACGGGACCAGGAGTGACGACCGGGACACCCGAAGGATCCGCGCTCGGGGACGATCCGGTGCTCGGTGAGGACGGCGAGGTCGACTGCGAGGGCAGCACGACGGGCTCGCGGGGCGGCGGGTCGTTCTCGGAGGCTCCCGCGAAGGAGCCGGCCAGGTAGACGGCGACCGCCACCAGGACGACCAGCGGCAGGACGAGTTTCAGGGTGCGCGACATGACCCTTTGATAGTGCCTGACCACCTGTCCGATGTGGGGGTCCATGAGAGACCTCTCATGGATACAGTGATGCAGGTCACCGCATGCACCTGGAGGTAGCCCGTGTTCGTCCCGTTCAGCGTCAACGACTTCATCGACCGCGCCGCATCCGTCTACGGCGAGCGTGTGGGCATCGTCGACGAGCCTGACCAGCCGGCAGCCTCCTTGGGGGAGGTGACGTACGCCGAGATGAAGTCGCTCGCGAAGCGGATGGCGGCGAGGCTCGACGAGCTCGGCATCGGCGTGGGGGAGCGGGTCGCGATCGTGTCCCACAACTCGGCGCGACTGCTGACCGCGTTCTACGGCGTCTCCGGCTACGGCCGCGTCCTGGTGCCCGTGAACTTCCGCCTCCGTCCCGACGAGGTCTCCTACATCGTGGAGCAGTCCGGCGCCTCGGTGCTCTGGGTCGACCCGGAGGTCGACGAGGCACTGAAGGACGTCACCGCGAAGCACCGTTTCGTGCTCGGCGACGACGCCAACCTCTACGCCGCCGACGGCGTCGAGCCGAAGCCGTGGACGCCGGACGAGAACGCGACCGCGGCGATCAACTACACCTCGGGCACCACCGCCCGGCCCAAGGGTGTGCAGATCACCCACCGCAACATCTGGACCAACGCGCTGACCTTCGCGCTGCACGCGGGCTGCAACGACCGCGACGTCTACCTGCACACGCTGCCGATGTTCCACGCCAACGGCTGGGGGATGCCGTTCGCGGCGACCGGCCTCGGCATCAAGCACGTGGTGCTGCGCAAGGTCGACGGGATGGAGATCCTGCGCCGCGTACGCGACCAGGGGGTCACCTACATGTGCGCCGCCCCCGCGGTGGCCGCGGCCGTGCTCGATGCGCTTCCGCAGTGGCAGGCCACCGAGGGCGAGATCCCGGGACGGGACAAGGTGCGGATCATCATGGCCGGTGCGCCGCCGCCGACGAAGACGGTCGTGCGCGTCCAGGAGGAGCTGGGCTGGGAGTTCATCCAGATCTACGGCCTCACCGAGACCTCGCCGCTGCTGACCATCAACCGCACCCGCGCCGAGTGGGACGACCTCGACCCGATGGAGCGTGCCGCGAAGCTGACCCGCGCGGGCGCGCCCGCGATCGGGGTGAGCCTCGACATCTCGCCCGACAAGGAGGTCCTGGCCCGGTCCAACGTCGTGCTCGAGGGCTACTGGGAGAAGCCGGAGGAGACCGAGAAGGCCCTGGCCGAGGGCTGGTTCCACACCGGCGACGGCGGCAGCCTCGGTGACGACGGCTACCTCACCATCTCCGACCGCATCAAGGACGTCATCATCACCGGTGGCGAAAATGTCTCGTCTGCAGAGGTCGAGGACGTCCTCTTCCTGCACCCCTCGGTCGCCGAGGTCGCCGTGATCGGCATCCCGAGCGAGAAGTGGGGCGAGACCATCCTCGCCCTCGTCGTCCTCGCCCCCGGGACCGAGGCGACCCAGGAGGAGCTGATCGCCTGGTCCAAGGAACGGGCCGCCGGCTACAAGGCGCCGACGGTCGTCGAGTTCCGCGACTCGCTCGCCCGTACGGCCACCGGGAAGCTGCAGAAGTTCAAGCTCCGCGAGCCCTACTGGGGCGACCGCGATCGCAAGGTCAACTGACCCGCCGAGTCGGCTCGTTCTGACCAGAACCGACGCCGAGTCGGCGCGTTATAACGCGCCGACTCGGCGTCGGTTCTG
>NZ_JBHWLY010000035.1:0-63520 GCF_042730435.1 Nocardioides sp. NPDC059952
GAGTCGGCTCGTCTTGACGAGCCGACTCGGCGGGAGTTTCGGTCAGGACGAGCCGACTCGGCGGGAGTTTCGGTCAGGACGGGCCGACTCGGCGAAATCAGGCCGAGCCGCGCGCGGCCCAGTCGCGCAGGGTGTCGATGCGGGCCTTGAGCTGGTCGGCGTTGGCGACCGCGGCGGGCGGGCCGCCGCACTCCTTGCGGAGCCGGTTGTGGGTGACGCCGTGGGGCGCCTTGGTGCGGTGGTGCCAGGCGGCGACCAGCCCGTTGAGCTCACGGCGGAGCACGGCGAGCTGCTCGTGGGCGGCGACCGCGGCGACGGGCTCGTCGGCCGCGACCGGACCCGCGGCGGACTTCTGCTTGCGTGCCCGGTCGCTCTGCCGCTGCTGGAGCAGGGTCTTCATCTGGTCAGTGTCGAGCAGTCCGGGGATGCCGAGGAAGTCCATCTCCTCCTCCGAGCCGACGTGCACCTCACCGGAGTGGCCGAACTCGCCGCCGTCGAAGAGCACCCGGTCGAAGCGCGCCTCCGAACCCATGGCCTCCCAGGCTCCGAGCTCCTCCTCTGAGGCCCCCTCCTCGGCGTTGGCCGCGGCCATCAACGCGTCCTCGGCCGCGAAGATGTCGTCCTCGCTGGTGACCTTCTTGCCGAGCACATGGTCGCGCTGCAGCTCCAGCTCGGAGGCGAAGCCGAGCAGGTTCGGGACCGAGGGCAGGAAGACGGAGGCGGTCTCGCCCCGCGTACGAGCACGTACGAAGCGCCCCACCGCCTGCGCGAAGAAGAGCGGCGTCGAGGTGGTGGTCGCGTAGACCCCGACCGCGAGCCGGGGCACGTCGACGCCCTCGGAGACCATCCGGACCGCGACCATCCAACGGTCCTCGGACTCGGAGAACTTGGCGATCTTCTTCGAGCCGGCCTTCTCGTCGGAGAGCACCACGGTCGCGCTCTGTCCGGTGATCTCGCGCAGCGTCTTGGCGTAGGAGCGCGCCGAGTCCTGGTCGGTCGCGATGACCAGGCCGCCCGCGTCCGGGACGTGGCGCCGCACCTCGGTCAGGCGCTTGTCGGCTGCTGCCAGCACCGACGGGATCCACGATCCGGCCGGGTCGAGCGCAGTCCGCAGCGCCTGCGAGGTCAGGTCCTTGGTCAGCGGCTCGCCGAGGTGGGCGGCGATCTCGTCGCCGGCCCGGGTGCGCCACTGCATCTGTCCCGAGTAAGCCATGAACAGCACCGGCCGGACGACATGGTCGCGCAGCGCCTCGGCGTAGCCGTAGGTGTAGTCGGCCGCCGAGCGCGGGATGCCGTCCTCGCCCGGGGCGTAGGTGACGAACGGGATCGGGTTGGTGTCGGAGCGGAACGGCGTGCCGGTCAGCGCCAGCCGCCGCGCGGCCGGTTCGAAGGCCTCCCGGACGCCCTCGCCCCACGAGAGCGCGTCGCCGGCGTGGTGGACCTCGTCGAGGATCACCAGCGTCTTGAACCGCTCGGTGCGGATTCGCATCGCGAGCGGGTTGACCGCGACACCCGCGTACGTCACCGCGATCCCGACGTAGTCGGCCGAGGTCTTTCCCTGCCCGGCCGAGTAGGTCGGGTCGATCGGGATACCGGCCCGCGCTGCCGCCTCGGCCCACTGGACCTTGAGGTGCTCGGTGGGCGCGACGATGGTGACCCGGTCGATCAGGCGCCGCCCGAGGAGCTCGGCGGCGACGGTCAGCGCGAAGGTCGTCTTCCCGGCGCCGGGCGTCGCGACAGCAAGGTAGTCACGGGGCTGTTCGGACAGGTATCGAGACAGCGCCTCCTGCTGCCAAGCGCGCAGCTTGGTCGCAGTTCCCCACGCGGCCTTGTTCGGCCACGCCGGTGTGAGTGCGCCGGGCAGATCGGCGCGGCTCACTCGTCGTCGCCCTCGCCACCGCTTGGCGGCATCCCCTCGAAGATCTCCTTGCAGTCGGGGCAGACCGGGAACTTGGACCCGTCGCGGCTCGGCACCCACACCTTGCCGCACAGCGCGACCACGGGCGTGCCCATGACCATCGCCTCGGTCAGCTTGTCCTTCTCCACGTAATGGGAGTAGCGGTCGTGGTCACCCTCCTCGGTGGGGACATCCTGCTCGCGGATGTCCTCCCGTTCCTTGACGGCTTCTTTCGTGCCGAATCCCAGGATGCCCATGCCGTCCAGTCTACTGGTCCTCTAGTTGAGTTCCGGATCGGGCGGTCGCGTGGCGTGGAAGGCCAGCTCACCGGGCTGACGACGGAGCACCGCGGCCCACATCGTGCTCACGTCGTCGAGGAAGGAGTCGTACGGCTCGCCGTCGACGACATACCAGGACCCCTCCTCCACCTCGCCCTGGAGCTGGGCAGCCCCCCAGCCCGCGTATCCGGCGAAGATGCGCAGCCGCGCCAAGGTGCCGTCGACCAGCTCGACAGGCGTGTCGAGGTCGAGCAGCCCGAGGCGCCCGACGACGGGCCGGAACCCCAGCGGCGGGTCGTCGGAGTCGACCAGGAGCGCCACCGCGATCGCGGAGTCCTTGCTCACCGGGCCGCCCTGGAAGAGGACGTCAGGATCGGCGACCGAGGTCGCCCACGGGTGCAGCACCTCGGCGACCGGCACGGGCGAGGGCCGGTTCAGCACCACGCCCAGCGCACCCTCGTCGTTGACCTCGATCAAGAGCACGACGGTGTCGACGAAGTTGGGATCGCGAAGCTCCGGGGTGGCTACCAGCAGCCGCCCGGCGCGTACGTCCTTCTGCTCCGTCATGACGCCATGATCGCATCACCTGGGTCACGTCAGCCGCAACAAGAAACCAACAAAGCCCGCCGATCGGATCGAGACGGGAAAAGGACCCGGGGCCGGCACTTAGGGAGGTGCGGAGGGAGTCCGCGGAGGGAGCGCACCGGCACCCGGGACCCGGTCAGGCTGCCGAGCGGACCGCTCGGAGCATGTCGACGAGGCCGGCGAAGGGCCCGCGCTCGACGACCTCGACGGCCGGTACGTACTCGGCACGGGCACGCGCCTCGATCATCGAGCCGAGACGGACGCACTCGGCGTCGGCGAAAGCACCGCGGCCGGCCATGACCGCGAGAGTCAGGTGCTCCTTGGCCTGGGACTTGGCCAGCGCGGTGGCCATCGCGTCGTCGACGGGAAGGGCGTGGTAGCGGTCGAGGACCGTGCGGATGCCGGGCAGGTCGTCGGCAGCGCCGTGCCAGGCCCGGACGACGGCGTCCTCGAGGTCCATCGGCTGGTTGGCGAGCTCGGACTCGATGCGGCCGGACAGGCGGGTGTGCCAGCGCAGCTGCAGGGCGGCGAGCAGGTCGAGCTCGTCGGTGAAGGTCTCGGTGACGCCGGGGAGATCCATGGGCAGCAGGCCGTCTCGACGCTCGTCGATGACGGCGACCACGCCGCGGAGGATCTCTCCGCGCTTGTGATGGCTGGTCCAGCTCATTTTCTCGGCTCCTTGCGGAAGGTGAGCACTTACATACCGTGAGTACGTACCTATAGTACGGGACATACTGACGGTATGGCCATCACCTGGGACGGTGATTCCGGACACGGCCGTTAGAGTGGACGGGTGGCAAAGTCGTCCGTGAGCAAGCTCGTCCCCAAGGTTCCTCCGCTTCCGTCGGTGCCGGGGATGTCACGGAGGCAGCAGTTCTCCGCCTCGACCAAGAAGACGCTCGTCGAGGTCGCCGAGAGGCTCTTCACCGAGCACGGCTACGCGAGCACCTCCCTGGACGCCATCGTGGCCGGGGCCGAGGTCACCAAGGGCGCGCTCTACCACCACTTCAGCGGCAAGCAGGCGCTCTACGAGGTCGTCTTCGAGAAGGTCGAGGCCGCCACCGCGCAGAGCATCGACGCCGCCATGCGCGAGACGAAGGACCCCTGGGAGCAGGCCCGGGCCGGGCTGCGTACGTTCCTGGAGGCCGTCCAGCAGCCCACCTACCGCCGCATCGTCGTGCAGGAGGGGCCTGCTGTCCTGGGCTACCAGCGCTACCGCGAGCAGGAGGAGCGCTCCACGTTCACCGTCGTCGAGGACATCGTCGCCGCCGTCCTGCGCGCCGGCGACCGAACCGTCGACGACGAGATGGTCGCGACCTTCGCCCGACTTTTCTTCGGAGCGATGTCGGCGGCCGGCGAGTCCGTCACCGAGGCCAGCGACCCCGAGGACGCGGCCGAGCGCATCGAGCTGGCCGTGACCTACCTGCTGACCGGGGTGCAGACCCTGGCCAAGCAGGGCGTCAAGGTCGAGGACATGCGCTGAGCCGTCCGGCTACTTGACGGTGACGCCGCCGGGCTCGACCTGGCCGTTGCCCTCCGGGATCAGGTCCAGCCAGACCTTGCCCGGCGGGATCTCGATCGCGGCACCGCTGGCGTCGGTGAACGTCACCGCACCCTTCTCGCCCTTCTTCACCCAGGTCGCCTCGACGATCTGGCCGGCGCGCATGATCCACGCCTTGCCGCGGCCGGTGAAGTGCGAGACCGGCACGATCGCGCCGCCCGGGTCCTTGTAGGGGGCGATGGTGGTCTTGGTCTGCGCGACCACGACGGTGTCTGCGAGGAACTGGCCGCTCTTCGACATGTAGTTGTTCTGCAGGCGGTACTTGCCACCCCTGAAGACCCAGTTGTCCGTGCGCGCCTGAGAGAACTTCACGTCCACGGCCTTGGCGGGCTTGCCACCGGCCAGCTTGGTCGTCGCGTCGCCCCAGGGCATGAAATCGGCCGGCCGCTTGGCCTTACCGTCCTTCGCGGCGGCCTTGCCGGCCTTGGCGACCTTGCCGACCACGCTGTGCAGATAGTCGTGCGGCTTGCTGGTGTCGCGTACGACGTAGGGGGTGGACATGTCGAGCCACGAGATGTCGTGCTTCTTCAGCTGCGCGAAGGTGTAGGGAGCCGCGCCGCTGGTCATGATCGTCGCGTCGATCGGTGCGGCGATCCCGGCGTCGGTCGCCCGCATCGAACGGACCGGCCCCGCCTCCTTCGGAAGGAAGGAGTAGTACGCGACGGCCAACCGGGTCACGCCGCCCTCGACCAGCTCCTGGACGACCATGTCGGCCTTGGCGAGACCGTACTGCGGGTCGCTGGCCGAGGTGTTGTCGATCTTGACGATGTAGGCGGGGTGCTTGCGCGCAGCGGTCTGCCCCTCAGGGAGCTCGACGCCCGTCAACGGCTCGTGGTCGGGCTCAGCGGGCGCGGACGGCGACGGCTTCGCGTCCGTCGGCTCCTCCGCGGAGCCACAGCCGGTCAGGACCAGCCCCGCGGCGGCCAGCGTCGCCGCTGCTCGCAGGAAGAACCCCGGGCGGGACGTACGCATCATCAATCTCCATCTGCATCGGCTCACTACCAAGACGAGTGACAGACGGTAATCGTTGCGCCCAACCAGGCCGCGCCCGGGGTTGCTTCGTCGAAGAACTCAGGCGACCGTGGCGCCGCCGTCGACATAGAGGGTCTGGCCGGTGATGTAGGACGACTCGTCGCTGGCCAGGAAGGCGGCAGCGGCAGCGATGTCGGCGGGCTCGCCGACGCGCTTGACCGGGTTGGCGTCGGCCGAGAGCCTGCGGAACTCGTCGACGTCGAGACCGAGGCGGGCCGCGGTCTGGTCGGTCATCTCGGTGGCGATGAACCCCGGCGCGATCGCGTTCACGTTGACGCCGAACGGGCCCAGCTCGAGCGCGAGGGTGCGGGTGAAGCCCTGCACGCCGGCCTTCGCCGCGGAGTAGTTGGCCTGCCCGCGGTTGCCGGTCGCCGAGGTGGAGGAGACGTTGATGATCTTGCCGTACTTCTGCTTCACGAAGACGCTCTGCGCGGCCTTCGACATCAGGAAGTGTCCCTTGAGGTGGACGTTCATGACCAGGTCCCAGTCGTCCTCGGTCATCTTGAAGAGCAGGTTGTCGCGGGTGATGCCGGCGTTGTTCATCAGGATGTGCAGGCCGCCGAGCTCCTCGACGACGCGGGCCACCGCGGCCTCGGTGTCCTCAGCCTTGGCGACGTTGGCGCCGATGCCGACCGACTTGGCACCCTCGGCCAGCGGAAGCTTGGCGGCGGCCTCAGCGGCAGCCGCCTCGTCGAGGTCGATGATCGCGACCGAGGCGCCCTCCTCGGCGAAACGCGTGGCGACTCCGAAACCGATCCCGCGCGCTGCCCCGGTGATGACTGCGACGCGTCCGTCGAAACGACCCATGACTCAAACTCCTTTGGTTGTGACCGGGCCCACGAACACGTGCGGCCCCCGCCGACAATAGCGAGGGCCGTACGTCATGTCGCGAGGTGTCTACTGATTGGTAGGTTCTACCGATTCTTCAGCCAGGCGTCCCGCGCGGCGACTCCCAGGTCGGGGTGGTCGGTGAAGAACGCGTCGACACCGGCGTCGAGGTAGGCGCCGACCTCACAGGCCAGGTCGCCGATCGCGATCGGGTCGGTGCCCTTGCGGCACTCCACCGGGAGGTTCTTGTTCTCGGCGCGCATGGTCCAGATGACGGTCGGCAGCCCGACGCGTTCGGCCCGGCGGGCGAGGTCGGTGGGCTCGCCGAGCGTGTTGTCGGTGGTGCGCGGGATGAAGTAGTACTTGTAGGGCGCCACCTGGTCGGCGTACTTCTTGATGCTGCGCAGGCCCTTGTCGGTGACCAGGTAGTCGTTGGTCACACCGGTCCCGGCAACCACCTGGTCGTAGGGGGCGCCGCCGAAGTCGACCAGCTGCACCAGCTTGGTGTCGACCATGCGGTTGAGGTCCTTGAGGTTGCTGACCTCGAAGGACTGGATGACCGCCGCGGCGCGCTTGCCGCCGAGGCCGTGCCGCTTGAGGCTCTTGGCCAGCGGCTCCTCGAGCGAGAGACCGATCGAGTCGAAGTACGTCGGGTGCTTCGTCTCCGGGGCGACGCCGATCGTGCGGCCGGTCTCGGCTTCCTTCCTCTCGACCAGCTCGAGGACCTCCTCGAAGGTCGGCACCTGGAAGAGGCCGTCGTAGGCGGTGTTGGCCGGGCGGTCACCCGGGATCCGCTCCTTGGCGCGCAGCGTCTTCAGCTCGGCGAGGGTGAAGTCCTCGGTGAACCAGCCGGTCAGCGCCTTGCCGTCGATGGTCTTGGTCGCCTTCCGGCCCGCGAACTCAGGGTGCGCGGCGACGTCGGTCGTGCCGGAGATCTCGTTCTCGTGCCGGGCGACGAGCACGCCGTCCTTGGTCGAGACCACGTCGGGCTCGATGAAGTCGGCACCCTGCTGGATGGCCAGGTCGTACGCCGCCAGGGTGTGCTCGGGACGGTAGCCCGAGGCACCGCGGTGCCCGAAGACGATCGGCTTCGACGTGTGGTGGTGCTTGCCTGCGTGGACGGTGGCGGCGCCGGTGTCGACACCGGCGGCGGTCGCGGGGCTCGAGACCAGGACGGTCCCGGCGGCGAGCGTGGTGGCCAGGGCGAGGACGACGCGACGCATACGGGTGGTGGGGTTCAACGTGGTCATGCCCCGATCCCACCGGCCCCGGAAGTACCTGGGCCGGTGGGCGGGTGAACGTCTCGTGACGATCTGCCGAAGCGCCTCAGGCGGCATCGGCCAAGTCTAGGGAAGAGGCACGCCGCCCGCCGATGACTTCGCGGAGCACGTCCGGTTTGTTGGTGATGATGCCGTCGACACCGCGGTCCAGGACCGCGCTCATGGTCTCGGCGTCGTCGACCGTCCAGGAGTGGATGTGCATCCCGAGCGCGTGCACCCGGGCGACGTAGCCGGCGTCGAAGGAGCCGAAGTGCGGGTTGATCTGGTCGGCCCAGGTGTAGCTGTCCAGGTCCGCATAGGCCGGGGTGCCGAGCAGGCCGACCGGCATCTCGGGCTGGACGCGCTTGTAGGTCCGCATCGAGTCGAAGTCGAAGCTCTGCACCCCGAGCCTCCCGGCACGGACCGCGGAGCGTACGTAGCCGGGGAACGAGTCGAAATCGGCCGCGACCTGCTTCTCGATGCCCGGGTAGAGCTCGGGCGACTTGAGCTCCATCAGGATCCCGGACCGCGACGGCCGCACCAGCCGGACCATCTCCTTCAGCGTCGGCACCTTCTCGCCCTGGTACTCCTCGCTGAACCACGAACCCGCGTCCAGCGTCCTGATCTCGGCGAGCGTGAAGTCCTTGACGTTCCACGGCGAGCGGCCGGGGAAGCGCTGCTCGACGTCGGTGGTGCGCGACAAGGTGGTGTCGTGCATCAGCACGAGCTCGCCGTCCCTGGTGGCCTGCACGTCCGACTCGATCCAGTCGGCGCGCTGCTCGATGCCGAGCGCGAAGGCGGCGAGGGTGTTCTCCGGGGCGTACGCGCTCGCGCCGCGGTGGGCGGTGATGGTGATGTGGTCGGCTCGGTGGGCCTCGACGGCGTTCACCGCCACCGGAACGATCATCGTGCCTGCGGCCAGCGCGATGCCGGCCAGGGTCGAGGTGAAGGTCTTGGACGCGACGGACGACAGCGACATTGCGCACTCCCGAGATCAGTGGACGACAACTGATCTCGAGTGAATCGGTCACCGCCGACCTCCCCCCGACGGGCTGATGGCCGAAGCCGTACGCCTCGGTGAACTCGGTTCGGGGCCCGCCGCTCGGCATCGACCTTGCCGCCCGCTATGGCAGAGGGTCCGACCTTGTGACTACTTCACAAGGTCGGACCCTCTGTCATAGCGGATGGTCTCGGCGTTGGCCCGCCAGTCATTGCATGTAGCGCGCGATCGGATGGGTCCAATCGGCAGTGCAGTAGTAGGTCTGCAGGGCGTACCCGCGGCCGATGTCCAGATCCGCGGCCGACTGGCTGAGACGCCGGTCGTCGTAGGAGGTCTTGCCCGCGTCCTCGATCGGCCGCCAGATCTCGGTCCCGTCCCACTCGTCCTCGAGCTGGATCAAGGCATCGAGGGCAGCTCCGCACTTGCATCGGAAATAGTCAGGACCGGCAGGACCCCAGAACGACGCTGAACCCGCCCAGCCGCCGACCTTGATGCCTTGGGCCACCGCGAGCAGGTTGTAGGTGTAGGTCGGATCCTCGCCAAGAGCCTCGCAGCGCTGGACGGCCTCGACGAGTTCTGTGGGCAACCAGTCGACCGTCGGATACTCGGTGATCTGTTCCGGGTTGACGACGCACCGCGCTGGAACGATCTCCGCCCACATGCGTTCGTGGGGCGGCGCAGGCGGGTCTGCCAGCACCGTCTTGACGTCCGAGGATGCTCGCCAGAACACCTGGAGATGCCCGTCCGCCGTATGGTCGTCCGCCTCGATCCCCAGCGTCGGACACCACATCATCTGAAGCAGGTCGGCGCCAGGCGGGTGCGGGAGGGAAGGAGCATCTCGCAAATACACCTGTACACCCGCGATGAGCGGAAGCGGATCTGGGCCGTCCTGGTCGAGCGCATGCTCGCCGGGGCACAGCGGCCAGGGCTCATCGGCAGGCCACAGCATCGGCCCGCCGACCGAGCTCTCGAGCACAGTCGGGCTGCCGGGGCGCGGATGCAGCCTGGCCGCCTGTCGAGCCAGCCCGACGATCCGAGGATCGATGCCCTCGAGAGCCACCGGACGCGCACTGGTGGTCAGACTAGGCACGTCAATCTCCTCCGATGGTCGAGCACGTTTCGCGGCGCGCGGATCTTTCCACACCCTCTCCGCTCACGCCAGTCAGCCAAGCACTGCGCGCAGCCGGTCGGCGTACTCCTTCTGTTCGCCGTCGCCGTACTTGTGGCGGGGCCAGAAGAAGCCCTTGAGGCCGTCGCCGCGGGTGCGGGGGACGACGTGCAGGTGGAGGTGGGGGACGGACTGGCTGACCACGTTGTTGACCGCCACGAAGCTGCCCTGGGCACCGAGCCCGTCCACGACCGCGGCGGCCAGCCGCTGGGCGTTCGCGACGAAGCGTTCGTGCAGGTCAGGAGGGAGATCGAGCAGGGTCGCGAGGTGCTGTCGCGGAACCATCAGGATGTGCCCCTTCTGCACCGGCCGATGGTCGAGGAAGGCCAGAAAACCCTCGTCCTCGAAGACCACCTCGGCGGCCAGGTCACCGCTGACCACGTCGCAGAAGACGCAGCTCACCGCTCATCTCCCCACGAGAGCGTCGCGATCACGAGATCGACGGTCGGCAGGGCCAGATCGGCGAGGTCGGGGTGCGGGAACGAGTAGATCAGCCGCGACTCGTAGAGCCGGTCGGGCGAGGCCACCCACCGCTCCCCCACCGTCGTGGTCTCGGCCTGCAGCGGGTGCCGCACCATGCCGAAGGGAGCCGGCCGGCTCAGCGCGACCGCCAGCCCGGCCGGGCGCCGCCCGACCCGCTGCAGCCAGTAGGCCAGGAAGGCCGCGTTCTGCTCGGCAGCCGCATCCTTGGCGGCAGCCATCCACCGTGCCCAGTCCGGCTGCTCGACCCTGGACCGCTGCACCTTCGGGAGCACCTTGGCGGTCAGGTCGGCGAGCTGATAGTCGCGTACGTCCCCGTCGGACATGTCCACGACATACCACTCCTGCGCCTTCGGCAGCCGCAGGTCGACGTGCGGCTTGGGGCCGAGGGTCTTGAGCACGTCCTTGATGCCCGAACGGAACCGGTTCGGCCCGGCCGGGTCGAAGGTGACGTACGCGATCTCCTCGATGTTGGCGGTGAGGAACTCACGCAGCCCGTCGGCGTTGCGCAGCTGTGCGCGCCGGCGGGTGTCCTCGGCGAGGAAGGTCTCCAGCGCCTCCTGGGAGGAGAAGAGCATCGCCTCGTACGGTGGCCGGTTGCCGCGATCCCCGGGAAAGACCCTGATCCGGGCCTCGTCGAGCTGGGGAACGACAACCTGCCCCGTACGCAGCGCGGCCCCGACCGCGTCGGCGTCGGCGGCGGCGAGCGCCACCTCCAGCGCGCGGTTGCGGTAGCCGTCGGGATTCATTCCCCGAGGTTAAGCCCCGTTTGCCGCCGCTAATGGCACGACACGGCATCCGGGCCGCACGGCATGATCTCCCGGGCAGCGACCCGGCCGCTGACCGGAGCGTCGAAGTGGTGCAGGTCGCCCGAGCCGTACGTCCACCGCATTCCGTTGTTGCGCATCGCCCGGACGACGCCGTGGCTGGTGCTGCGCCAGGCCACCCGCGGGTGGGAGCGCGAGGGCCACCACCTGTTGGGCACGTAGCCGTCGCGCGACCGGTAAGGGTTCTCCCAGGGGTTGACGTCGAGGGAGCGACCGTAGGAATGCGGCGAGCGCACACCCGGCCGGCCGACGACGTTGCGACAGTTGAAGGCCGAGGTGTTGTCGGCGTCCATGGACGCGTAGTCGTTGCCGCCACGCAGCGTCCTGGAATAGCCGAACCGGTCGACTCGATACATCCGTCGGATCGGGTAGCGGCCGGCGTACATCGCGGTCAGGGCGTTCTTCATGCGGCCCACCGAGTCTCGGTGGGCGATGATCTCGCCGCGGCGGCGGTAGCCGGAGTAGTCCCAGTAGTTGATGCGCAGCAGCCGCAGGCTAGCCCGCCCCACCGGGCAGCCGCTGTGCCAGGAGACGCCGACCATCGAGCGCCACACCCCGTCGGAGATGCTGGTGACGACGCCGTTGGCACCGCTCCCGGTGGCACGCGGCTGGGCCGGTGGGTTGCGTCTCGGCTTCGGGGCGGCGCTGGGCAGCCGCACCGGGGCCACCGGCGGGACGTTGTCGAGCCGGTAGTAGTTACTCCACGCCGCGTTCACACCGACGACGGCACTCGAGTTGGCCCGCCAGATGGTGTCGTAGCGGGGACGTACGCTGACGCTGGCACGCCCCTCGGCATTGGTCGTCACCGCCGTGTGAAGAGCGTAGCCATCGGCGCCCGCCGTCTTGGTGTAGAGCTTGACCCGGCTGCCAGGGACCGGCCGGCCACCAGGCGTGCGCAGGGTGATCGTGATCGTCGAGCTCCGCTCGTCGACCACCGTCCCGGGACCGGAGAGCCGCAGGACACCGTCGACCGCCGCCGACGCAGGCACGCTCCACAGGAGCGTGACAACACATGCCAGAACAATCCCGACCCAGGCGAATCTACCCATCCCCATGAACCGAGTGTGGGATGACCTAGGACACCCCGCCAGTCCAATTCGTGTATCCGGGCCTGTTCGAGATCTCGCCGCCGAGATCTCGAACAGGCTCTCAGGTCAGGCCTTGGCTGCTACCCCGAGCCTCGCGGGGGTGTCATCGTCGCAGGTCGCGAAGAAGTTGCCGACCTCGTCGACCATGTGGCTGAACGACTCCGCAGCGAAGAGCACCGGCTGGTAGTGGGTGATGTCGTAGTCGACCGTCGCCATCTGAGCGAAGTCGATCGGCCGCACCTCCACCTCGTGCATCTCCTCGATCTCGCCGTAGGAGGAGAGCAACCCGGCCCCGTACGCCTTGATGTCACCGTCCTCGTGGAGCACGCCGAACTCGATCGTGAACCAGAAGACGTCGGCCACGACCTGGAGCGCCTCCCTGGTCTCGACGCGACGCGCGGCGGCGCCGGCGAGACGCTTGACCTCGGCGACCTGCGGGTCGGCGAGGAGGTTCCCGTGGCCGATCACCTCGTGGATGATGTCGGGCTCCGGGGTGTAGAGCGGCACGGCGTGGTGACGCAGATACTGCGTCGAGTGGAACTGCCCGTCGGCCAGGCTCCCGTAGAACTCCTCCAGCGGGACGATCCCCGCGGCCGGGACGTACTCGAACCCGGTCAGCGGCTTCAGTCCGGCGCTGACCTCGTCGAGCTGTGGCACCCGGTCCTGCGGCAGGTTGAGCGACTCGACGGCCGCGATGAAGTTGCGGCAGGCGTACTTCGCGTGCAGCGGTGCGATCTCTCGGCACACCGTCCGCCAGATCTCGTTCTCCGTCTCGGTGTAGTCGATCCGGGGCACTGGCTGCCCCGGCTTCCAACCGAGCGCCGCGCCAGCGATCTCGCTGCGTCGTGCCCGGTAGTCCTGGTCTGCGAACCCGGGGTGGTTGTCCCCCAGATGCACCTCGACCTGCCCATCCTCGCCCACGGTGACGGGTGAGTAGAGCTGTCCTTCCTCGAACATCCTTACCTCCATGTGACGTACGCCTCACAACCCTATCGCGCACGCAACAGAAGTCATCCCGCCAGGGAGGTGAACAACCGGAAGTCTTCCGCCGACAGCAACGGGTCGGAGACACCAGCCCCGCCATCAGGGGTGCGGGTGGCGAAGCCCCCGCCTCCGCGCAGCATCAACGACGCACAACTAAGGGGGTGCGGGGGATATCCCCCGCCGCGACGCGAAGCGTCGCCTATAAATGACGAACCGACGTGGCCCTCCATCTGGAGGGCACACGTCGGCCAAAGGTTCGTGGAGCTGCGGGGAATCGAACCCCGGTCCTCGAGCGCCGTGCCAGGTCTTCTCCGGGTGCAGTCTGTGGGTGGCGTTCTCTCGTCCCCGGGGCTCGACGCAGACACGTCCCCGACAGGCTCAGCCGACTAGATGTCCCTCATGCCCCGTCGGCATGTGCATGAGGTGGAGTCTTCTAGATGACGCCTGGGTCCGAGCCGAAGACGGATACTCGGTCAGACGCTTCGATCACCGCGTCAGGCGGCGAGAGCGAAGGAACTGCGCTTAGCGTTGGCAGTTATTGGTTTCCAGCGATCGTTTACGAGATGACGCTGGCTCCTCGACCCGCTTCCCCTGGGAGCAACGTCCCAAGTCGAAACCGATCAGCCCCTTTTGAGTTTTCAATGCCCGTGGTGCAGGCAGTAAGAGAACACTACAGCCCCCGGCGGGCATTCCCCACTCGGTTATCCGGTCATGCCCTTGAGCTTGCGACCGACCTCGACCTCGGCCTCCCGCTTGGCCGTACGCTCGGCGATGGTGTTGCGCTTGTCCCACGACTTCTTGCCCTTGGCGACGCCGATCTCGACCTTGGCGCGACCGTTGAGGAAGTAGAGGGCGAGGGGGACGACGGTGAGGCCCTTCTCGGAGACCTTGCGCTCGATCTTGTCGATCTCGGCGCGGTGCAGGAGCAGCTTGCGCTTGCGGCGAGCGGCGTGGTTGGTCCAGGTGCCGTTGAGGTATTCGGGGATGTGGATCCCGTGGATCCAGGCCTCGCCACGGTCGATGTCGACGAAGCCGTCGACCAGGGAGGCGCGACCCTCACGCAGCGACTTCACCTCGGTGCCCTGCAGGACCATGCCGGCCTCGTAGGTGTCCTCGATGTGGTAGTCGTGTCGCGCCTTCTTGTTCTGCGCGATCATCTTGCGCCCCTGCTCCTTCGCCATTCCACCATTCTCTCAGGCGCACGGTCATGACCGCGAAACGTTTAGCGCCCGAGTCACAGACCCAACATGGGCATCGGGTCGACGATCTCGCCGTCCTTCAGGATCATGAAGTGCAGATGGCACCCGGTGGACCAGCCGGTCGTGCCGGCGAGCCCGATGACGTCCCCACGCGCGACGGTGTCGTCGACGTCGCTGCGGTACGCCTCGAGGTGGTTGTAGACGGCCGTGTAGGAGTGCCCGTTGATCTTCCCGAGGAACAGGTGCAGGCGGTTCCCGTACGCGTCGTTCCACTCCTGCGCGATGACCGTGCCCGACTCGGCGGCCAGCAGCGGCGTGCCACAGGGGGCGTGCAGGTCGACGCCGTCGTGCAGCTTGTACTCACCCGTGGTCGGGTGGGTCCGCATCCCGTAGGGCGAGGTCACGTAGGAGTCGGCGACCGGCATCTTCAGCATGCCCACGAGCGTGTCGACGGTCCGGTTCCGTGCGCCCTCGGCGAGCGCAGCGATCTTCTTCTCGAGCGCCGCGTCCTGCTTCTCGAGCTCGGCGAGGACCTTGCGGTCCTCCTCCGCCAGCTCGGCGGCCTTCTTCTTCGCGGCGGCGGTCCGCGTCACGAGCGCGGCGATGTCGTCGCGGGCCTCGGCCACGCGGCGCCGGAGCCGCTCGACCTCGGCGACCTTCCTGGCCGCGGTCTGCTCGGTGGCCGCGACGGCGGCGGTGGCCCTGCGCTGGCCGCGCTCACGGCGGGCGACCAGCCGCTCCCCGGCCTCGAGCCGCTCCATGGTGCTGGCCTTCGAGGAGGTCACCGCGTCGGTGTAGTTGCGCCGCCGCATGAGTTCCTCCAGCGTCGCTCCCTCGAGCAGCGCCGAGAACTCCTCGAGCCGCGGGTCACCGACGGCGGTGAACTCCTCCAGGATCGTGTCGCGTAGGTCCTCCCGCGACTCGGTCGCCCGTTTCCGGGCCGTCCGGAGATCCGTACGCGCCGCCTCGAGCACCGCCCGCTGCCGCTCCAGGGACGCCTCGGCACGTCGATGCGCGCGGGCGGCCGCCCGCAGGCGTACGTCGGTCTTCTTCAGGCGATTCCGGGCGCCGGCCAGCTTCTTCTGGGCCGAGGCGAGGGCAGTGGTGGCTCCTTGCAGGGCGTCGCTGGAGTGCTCGACGGCGTGCTGGGCCGCCTCCTTCTCCTTCTCGATCTGATCCTGCTGGTCCTCGAGCGAGTCGTCTGCTCGGGCGATCGGGGTGATCAGCGTCCCGGCGAGCACGCAGCCGATGAGCAGTGCGATCAGGGGACGGCTGCGGCGGATGGCGCCGAGTCGCGCGGGGTACAACGGATTGCCTCCGGTGGCAGTGGGGGTGACCGGACGAGCAGGAGACGATACCCCCGCGGGTTCAGCCGTCCAGAGTCAGCCCACGCCCAGAGTCAGCCCAGCAGCGGCATCGGGTCGACCGGGGTCCCGTCGCGCAGGATCGTGAAGTGCAGGTGGCAGCCCGTGGACCAGCCGGTGGTCCCGGCGTACGCCACGGTCTCACCGCGCCCGACGGATCCCGAGCGCCTCGCGTAGCTCGAGATGTGGTTGTAGACGGCGGTGTAGGAGTGCCCGTTGACCTTGCCGAGATACAGGTGCAGGCGGTTGCCCCACACGCTGGAGTACGAGGTCGAGATGATCTGCCCCGAGTCGATGGCGAGCAGCGGCCGGCCGCAGGGCGCGTGGAAGTCGGTGCCGTTGTGCAGCGAGACGTAGCCGTAGATCGGGTGCTTGCGGATGCCGTAGGGCGAGGTGACATAGGTGTCGGTCACCGCCGGCCCGAAGAGCCCGCCGACCGACCCGACGTTGCGGTCGGTGCCGGAGCCTGCCGAGGCGAGCGACCGGATCTTCGTACGCAGCGCCGACTCCTCGGCCTCGAGCTCGCGCAGCTCGGCGGCGTCCGCCGCTCTGGCCGCCTCGGCCGAACGCTTCGCGGTGGCTGCCTGGGCGGCCAGCGTGGACATCTCGGCGTGGGCCGCGGCGGCCTGGTCCCGGAGCAAGTCGACCTCGGCGACCAGCTCCCGGGCCTTCTTCTCCTTGGCGGCGATCGCGTCGGTCGCCTCCTGCACCTCGCCCTCGCGGACGACGAGCATCGTCTCGGTCGCCTCCATCCGCTGGAGGGTGGCGTCCTGGCCCGCGGAGGCCGCGTCGACGTACGTCTGCTGGCGCATCAGGTCCTCGAGGGATCCTCCGGAGAGCAGCGCCGCCGCCTGGGCGAGCCGCGGGTCTCCCCCGGTGAACCGGGTCAGGATCGCGTCGCGCATCTCCTCGCGCTGCGCCTTCACCTCGGCCTGGCCCTCGGCGAGCTCCCGCTTCGCCTCGGCGAGCAGCAGCCTCTGCTCGGCGAGCTCGGCCTCGAGCTTGGTGTGGGCCGCCTGCACCTCGACGAGCCTGGCGTTGAGCTCATCGAGACGGGTCTGGGCCCGGTCGAGCTTCTTCCGCGCCGCGTCGTACGTCGCCGAAGCCTCACGCAGCCCCTTGCTGGAGTGCTCCAGGTCCTCGGCGGCAGCCTTCTGATCCCGCTGGACCTCCCGCTGCTCCTGCTCGAGCCGGTCCTTCTCATCCGCAGCGGACGGCAAGGAGGGCGAGAGCAGGACGGTAGCCACCACTGCGCAGCTGAGCGCAGCAGCCAGCCGACCGGCACGGGGGAAGACGCGCACGGATCAACCTCGGTCTGTGGGAAGTATTACCGACAGACCGTAGGCGATCCGGATCAGACCTTGATGTATTTCCTCGTGAGCAAGAGTGTCGGGACGAGCGTGAGCAGGATGCCGAGGAGGGCGACGATCGCGAAGGAGCTGAAGAACTCCTCCCAGCCGACCCACTGGGTCACCGCGGTCGAGGAGAGCCGCTGCTCGACGCCGAAGTACATCACCGCGGCCAGCGCGATCCCGGACAGCCCGATCCCGACCAGGGCCACCACGAGCGACTCCAGGAGGAACGGCAGCGCGATGTAGAGGGTCGAGGCACCCACCAGTCGCATGATCCCGATCTCGCGACGGCGGGCGAAGGCTGCCAGCCGGATGGTGTTGGCGACCAGCAGCAGCGCCGCGATCACCAGCACGATCGCGCCGACCAGCGCCGCGCTCTGCAGCCCGTCGACAGCAGCGAGGATGGGCCCGGTGACCTCGTGGACGTCGCCGACGTGGTCGATGCCGTCCAGGCCGGCGACAGCCTCGATGATCTCGGCGGAGTGGTGCGGGTCGGTCATCGTGACCCAGTAGGACTCCCACATGTCGCTGGACTTCACCACCGGGTCGGGACCGCTGACGCCTTCGACGTCGAGAGCCTGCAGCCGCCCGTAGGCCTGCTCCTGGCTCTCCTCCTCGATCTTGTCGACGTACCTGTTGTCCTTGAGGGCGTCGGTGATGACCTGCTTCTGGCTGTCGTCGACGGCCCCGGCGCACTGCGGGTTGCGGTCGTTGGCGCCGTTGCACATGTAGAAGGTGATCTGCAGCTCGTCGCCCCAGACCTCCTCGGTCAGCTGGGCCTGCTCACGCAGCAGCAGGCCGACGCCGGCGAGGGTGAGCGAGACGAGCAGCGTCAGGGCCACCGCGACGTGCATCGACAGGTTGCGGCGTAGCCCCTGGCGGAGCTCGGTGAATACATAGCGCAGCTGCATGGCGGGTCGAGAAACCTTTTCTGGTCGTGAACCTGGTCGGGCGAGGGGTCCGGCTGAGCGCCGAAGGCTAGAACTGGGCCCCGTAGCCGCCCTGGACCTGGTCGCGTACGAGGTGCCCGTGCTCGAGCTCGATGACGCGCTTGCGCATCTGGTCGACCATCTGGACGTCGTGGGTCGCCATCACGATGGTGGTGCCGGACCGGTTGATCCGGTCGAGCAGACGCATGATGCCGACGGTGTTGCCGGGGTCGAGGTTACCGGTCGGCTCGTCGGCGATCAGGATCATCGGCCGGTTGATGAACGCGCGGGCGACGGCCACCCGCTGCTGCTCCCCGCCGGAGAGCTCGTCGGGCATCCGGTCGCCCTTGCCGTCGAGACCGACCAGCTCGAGCGTCTCCGGGACGCGCTCCCGGATCTCGCGGTTGGAGTGACCGGTCACCTGCATCGCGAAGGCGACGTTCTCGGCCACGTTCTTGTTGGCGAGGAGGCGGAAGTCCTGGAAGATCGTGCCGACCTGGCGCCGCAGCCGCGGCACCTTCCAGCCGGCGAGCCGGTTGATCTCCTTGCCGGCGACATAGACCCGGCCGGTGGTCGGGCGCTGCTCACGCAGCATCAGCTTGAGCGCCGTCGACTTCCCCGAGCCCGATTGGCCCACGAGGAAGACGAACTCCCCCTTCTGGATGTCGATCGAAAGGCTGTTGAGGGCGGGGCGCGCCTGCCCTGGGTAGGCCTTGCTGACCTTCTCGAAGCGGATCACCGCACCGAGGGTAGTGCAACGGTGGCTGGGCTCAACACTTCGGCTCTGAGATACCTGCCCCTGTACTCTGACGAAGTGCGCTCTGCAGTCCGGATCCTGATCGGTGCCGTAGTCCTGACCGCGATCGCGGTCGGGGTCGGCGTGCTCACCCTGAAAGACGACGAGCCCGAGGTTCCCGAGGTGAAGGGCGACCTCAGCACCGCCGACACCACCATGATGCAGGTACGCCGCGGCGCGTTCTGCGACCGCGTCCCGACCGAGGATGCGACCGCGGCCCTCGGCGGCGCCGCCACCGAGAAGAAGGCCTACGGCGACGGCGACCAGACCGCCATCTCTGGCGAGGTCAACGACGTCTCCCAGGAGTACGGCTGCATCTGGACCGGGCCGGAGGGCTCGGCCACCTCGGCCCGGGCCTGGGTCTTCGCCCCGCCGGTCACCCTGGACTGGGCCACGCAGATGACCAAGAACGTGCCCAAGGGCTGCAAGGCCGCGTCGACCCCTGCGTACGGGAAACCGTCGGTCACCCTCACCTGCACCGACGCGAAGAAGCAGACGAAGGTGGTCTACCGCGGCCTCTTCGGCGACGCCTGGCTCTCCTGCGAGCTCACCGGCAAGGCCGGCGAGGCGCCCGCGACGGTCCAGAAGCGCGCCTCGCGGTTCTGCCTGGTGACCCTCACCGCGGCCGCCGCCTGACCTCTGCCGTCCTCGACCGGGGCTCCGATTCCGGCGCGTCGTTTGCACCGACGCAAAGTCTAGTGCTTTAATCGACTTAGTCGCTCGGGTCGGGTAGGCACCTCACCGGGCGGCGCGCGACGCCGCGGGCACTGAGTCAGAGCAGAGCCGGCCGGCGAGAGCGGGTGGGGTCCTTAGGGATGGGGATCCCACCCGCGACGCGGGACGCGTCGCATCCGGCGCAGCGACGACGCGGGACGCGAGCCAGGCCAGGACGGTCTCGGCGAACTCGGCGGGCTGGTTGCGATGCACGAAGTGACCGACGTCGAAGTGGACGAGGTCGGCCTCCGGAATCCGCTGGGCGACCTTCTCCAGGTCCGACTGCGGGATGTGGCTGTTGCCGCCACCGGCCACGATCAGGGTCGGCATGGGCAGCAGCTCGAGCTGCTCCCACATCCACGCGTCGTACATGGTCGCCTCGACCAGCAGCGACGCGATGCACTCCCAGTCGTGGCGCATCGGCCTGGCCGCGCGGCCGGGCGACCTGCGCTCGCGCGGCGCGGGTGGCACCACGTCCTCGATGATCAGCCGCGAGACCAGGTCGGGTCGGTGCATCGCGACCAGGAGGGCGACGTTGCCGCCGGTCGAGTGCCCGACGACCACGGCACCCGAGATCCCGAGCGCCTCCATCGCCACGATGACGTCGTCGGCGATGAGCCGGTGGGAGTACTCCGAGGCCCAGTCCGAGTCCCCGTGCCCACGCATGTCGAAGGCATGCACCCGGTGGTCGGCCGCGAACGGCGGCACCACACCCTGCCACCGCGTCGCGCTGCCACCGAGCTCGTGCAACAGCACCATCGGCACCCCGTCCTCGGGGCCGTAGGCGTCATAGACGTACGTCGCCCCGCGGCCCGGGAGTGGAAGCCTGGTGCGCGTCAGCGCAACCATGAGGTCAGTTCTGCTCGGCCTTCTCGGCGCCACGGCGCCACCGGATGCCGGCCTCGAGGAACCCGTCGATGTCACCATCGAAGACCGCCTGCGGGTTGCCGACCTCGTAGGTCGTACGCAGGTCCTTGACGATCTGGTAGGGGTTGAGGACGTAGTTGCGCATCTGGTCGCCCCAGGAGGCGGCGACGTCGCCCTTGAGCTCCTTGAGGTGCGCCTCCTCCTCGGCCTTCTTCAGCGCGAGCAGCTTGGCCTTGAGGACGATCATCGCGGCGGCCTTGTTCTGCAGCTGCGACTTCTCGTTCTGGCAGGAGACCACGGTGCCGGTGGGGATGTGGGTCAGCCGGACCGCCGAGTCGGTGGTGTTGACCGACTGGCCACCAGGGCCCGAGGAGCGGTAGACGTCGACCTTGATGTCGTTCTCGTCGAGCTCGATCTCGTCGGTCTGCTCCAGCACGGGCACGACCTCGACCGCGGCGAACGAGGTCTGGCGGCGACCCTGGTTGTCGAACGGGCTGATCCGCACCAGGCGGTGGGTGCCAGCCTCCACGGAGAGGGTGCCATAGGCGTAGGGAGCGTGGATCGCGAAGGTGGCGGACTTGATCCCGGCCTCCTCGGCGTAGGAGGTGTCGAAGACCTCCACCGGGTATTTGTTGCGCTCGGCCCAGCGGACGTACATCCGCATCAGCATCTCGGCGAAGTCGGCGGCGTCGACGCCACCGGCGCCGGAGCGGATCGTGACCAGGGCCTCCCGGGCGTCGTACTCCCCCGCGAGCAGGGTGCGGATCTCCAGGCTCTCGACGGCCTTCTTCACCCGGCCCAGCTCGGCCTCGGACTCGGCGAGCGTGTCGGCGTCGCCCTCCTCCTGGGCCATCTCGACCATCAGGCCGAGGTCCTCGATCCGGGTGTGGAGCTCGGTGAACTTGTTGAGCTCGCCCTGCAGCAGGGAGAGACGGCCGGTGACGCGGGTGGCGTTGTCCTGATCGTCCCAGAGGTCGGGCGCAGCGACCTGCTCGCCGAGGTCGGCGATCTCCTTGCGCATCGCATCCAGGTCCAGCACCTGGCCGATGGTCTGCATCGTTGCCTGGAGCTGCTTGATCTCGGTGTCGAATTCGGGGCCTGCCACGTCTTACAGGTTACTTGACGCGTGGTGCTGCACCCGATTCGACGGCCCCCCAGATATGCGCTCGCCCTCCGGCATGGGGAACCGGAGGGCGAGCGCCAGGGGGATGTCGCAAAAAGCGGTCAGGCCTGGTGGGTCGAGCCGGCGAACCAGCCGTCCCAGGCAGCCTCCTCGCGAACGCTCGCGCCCGGCTTGGGGGCGTGCAGCATGATCGCCTGTCCGTTCTCCCAGCGCAGGAAGATACCCACGTGGTAGACGGGGCTGCCCCAGAACATCAGGTCGCCGCGCTTGATCTGGTCGTTCGGGACCGTCGGCAGCGCAGCCGCCTGGTCCCGCGAGACCCGGGGAAGCTCGATGCCGGCGGCGCTGAAGGCGTACTGGGTCAGGCCGGAGCAGTCGAACGAGCTCGGACCGGTGGCACCCCAGACGTACGGGTCGCCGATCTGCTCCGAGGCGACGCTGATCGCCCGCTCGATCTTGCCCTCCTGGCTCGCGGCGAAGGCCTTCGCCTCCGCCTCGGCCTTCTTCTTCGCCTCGGCGGCCTTCTTGGCGGCGATCGCTGCCTTGCGCTTCGCCTCGGCCGCCTTGCGGGCGGCCTCGGCCTTGCGCTCCTGCACCTCGACAGCCCTCTCGAGCTGCTTGATGTCGGTGAGCATCGCCGTGGGGGTGGCCGAGGCCTCCAGGGTCGGAGCCTCCACCACCTTGGCCGGCTCGACGGTGGAGGTCTCGTGGGAGACCGGGGCGGCGTTGGCGGCGGGCACCGCCACCAGGGCACCGGCGGCGATGCCGCTGGCGAGGGTGACGCGGCCGACGAACTTGCCGTGGGCCCTGAGCGTCGTCCTGAGCTTGTCGAAGGGAGATCCTGCGATCGTCCGGGCGATCGAGACGTTCGGCGACCGGAACGGCCGGGGCGCGCCTCGATGGGCAGGATGAGATACGGACTTGGACATGCGTGAGTTCCTTCCCACGCCTGCGAGGTGAGCTGTCGGGTTCGGGCTAGAAGGTTGCCCGGCCATCCTGCGATGGCTTCACCCCAAGCGACCGTCCGAGTTAGTCGCGTGGAACTTGGGTCCCCCGCTCCTGTCCCATACGTACTGCTGAGTGTGAGGGTAAAGGGGGTTCAGTAGTCGGGGCCGGCGTCCGGAGGGACAGGATTCGGCGTGTACCGGGGCCGGTCGTGCGTTGTGCACAGCCCAACCAAGGTGACATGCCAACCAAGCCGGATCCAAGCCCGAACGGTCGAATCTGGAGCACATCCGGCGTGTTCACGCGTGACTTTGCCCTGGTTTGTGAAACATCTCACGCGCCGAACACGCATATGACACCGTGTCGAACTTGCGTTTACTCCGCTGCTTCGAGCCGGAAACCGACGCCGCGGACCGCGACGACCTTCTCCTGCACACCGGCCGCCTCGAGCTTCTGGCGCAGGCGTCCGACCGTGACGTCGAGCGTCTTGGTCGAGCCGTACCAGTTCTCGTCCCAGACCTCGGCCATCAGCCGGTCACGGGAGACGACCTTGTCGCGGGAGGCGGCCAAGACGGCCAGGAGGGCGAACTCCTTGCCGGTCAGGGTCACCTCGCGCTCACCGGCGTAGACCCGGTGGGCAGCCACGTCGATGCGCAGGGCGTCGTCGTCGGCGCCGGGCTCGACCGGACCCGAGCGGCGCAGGAGGGCGCGGACCCGCGCCTGGAGGACGGCCAGCGCGAACGGCTTGGCCAGGTAGTCGTCGGCACCGGCGTCGAGCCCGACGACCAGGTCGATCTCGGCGTCACGGGCGGTCAGGATCATGATCCCGCCCTCGTAGCCGTTGTCGCGCGCGGCCTTGCAGACCTCGAGCCCGTCCATGTCCGGGAGGCCCAGGTCGAGCAGCACCAGCTCGGCGTCGTAGGGAGGCGCCAGCAGCTCCAGGGCCTTCTTGCCGGAATCGACCCAGGTGACGTCATAGCCCTCACGCTGGAGCGTGCGCACCAGGGGAGCAGCGATGTCCTCTTGGTCTTCTACGACAAGCACGGAGTTCGACATGAAGAGAACAATAGTTACAGCCCCGTAGGGCTTGTGAAGAGATCCCCCCTTTCAGATAAGCGCGTGATCACATTGTTAGGTCCGAGCTGGTCGATACCGAGCGGATCCTCGGCCCCTTCCGTGACCTCGTCCCAGGTGACCGGGGCCGCGACCGTCGGGATCTCCTTGCCACGCAGCGAGTAGGGGCAGATCGTCGTCTTCGATCCCGAGTTCTGCGACCAGTCCAGGAAAACCTTGCCTGACCTGCGACTCTTGGTCATCGTCGCGGTCACCTTGCTCGGGTGGGCCTTCTGGAGGTCCTCGGCGATCTCCTTGGCCAGCGCCGTGGCGACCTCTGGCTCGACCGGCTCCGGCAGGGCGGCGTACAGGTGCACGCCCTTGCTCCCGCTGAGCACCGGCGTCGCGGCGAGGTCACGGGCGCCCAGCGCCTCGCGCACCAGCAGCGCCACCTCGCAGCACTCCTGCAGGCCGGCGGGCTCGCCGGGGTCGAGGTCGATCACGATCCGGTTCGCCCCGGCCGGGGTGCCGTCGGCGCCGACCGTCCACTGATGGACGTGCAGCTCCAGCGCGGAGAGGTTCGCGGCCCAGGTGAGGGCGGCGAGGCTGTCGAGGATCGGAAAGGTGAGTGTTCCCTCCTTGTGGTCCGCGGTTCGGGATCCCGTTGTCGGAACGGTGACGGTGCGTACCCAGCTGGGCGTGCCGGCCGGTGCGTTCTTCTCGAAGAACGACATGTCGCCGATGCCGTGCGGCCAGCGGATCCTCGTCACGGCGCGGTCCTGGAGCTGCGACAGCAGCGCGGGCGCGACCTGGGCGTAGTAGTTGAGCACCTCGCCCTTCGTCATGCCCGTGCGCGGATAGAGCACCTTGCTGAGGCTGGTCAGGGTCAGCACCCGGCCGTCGACCTCGACGCGTACCTCTTCGCGTTCGACCATCACAGATCCTCCGGCTCGATGTCCTCGCGGATGCCGATGAAGCTCGGCTGCCGCAGCCGGCCCTTGTAGCTCGCCGCCGCGAAGGCGGTGCCGTGGGTCTCCACTTCGACGACGAGGAAGGGCTCGACCCAGTGGGTGCCGCGGGCGTCGACCGGCGGCACTCCCCCGTCGGGGTCGACGTCGGGTCCGGCGAAGGGGTTCCGGCCGGTCTCGCGGAGCAGGTCGCCGAGCCGCTGGGCGCGCTTGCCGCCGATGCCGCTGCCGACCCGCCCGCGGTAGACCAGCCCGTCGGACGTCGGCTGCCCGACGAGCAGAGCGCCGATACGTTCCGTGCCGCCCTCGGTGCCCACCTCGGGCCGCCAGCCGCCGACCACGAGCGAGGCCCGGTAGCGGTGGGCCAGCTTCACCCAGTCCTTGCTCCGCTCACCGGGTCGGTAGCGGCTGATACGCCGCTTCGACACGATCCCCTCCAGCCCCTGGTCGCGGGTCACCTCGTGGAGCATCCGGCCGTCGTCGTAGGTCGCCGGCACCTGCCAGGAGCCGAGGTCGCCGTCGGCGTGGACCGCCTCGAGGATCTTGCGGCGCTCGGCCCAGGGCTCCTCGATGAGCAGCCGCCCGTCGAGACGGAGAAGGTCGAAGACCATGTACGTCGCCGGGATCCGCTCCGCGAACCGCGCGGCGCGGCCCGCGTCGCGGTTGTGCATCCGATCCATGAGCACCCGGAAGTCGGGCAGCCCGGCGTCGTTGAGCGCGATCACCTCGCCGTCGACGAGCACGTCGCGCGCCGGGCCGATGGCGATCTCGGGCCAGGCACGGGTGGCGTCGTTGTCGTTGCGGGTGGTCAGCCGGGTCTGCGTACGTCCTTCCGGGCTGTCGCCGAGGAGGCGGATGCCGTCCCACTTGACCTCATGGACCCACTCCTCCCCCGGCGGAACGTGGGCGCCGGGTGTGGCGAGCATGGGACGCATGCGTCCATCTTGGCCGAGGATGTGGCGTTTGACGTGCTCAAATGGGTTCCCGGAACGATCTATCCGACGGATACTGGGCACGTTGTTGCCTTTGTGGAGGGAGTCACCATGCGTGCGATCTGGAAGGGCGCGGTGTCGTTCGGGCTGGTCAGCGTGCCTGTGAAGCTCTATTCGGCGACGGAGTCCCACGACGTCTCCTTCCGTCAGGTGCACCAGTCCGACGGCGGCCGGATCCGCTATCAGCGGATCTGTTCGATCGACGGCGAGGAGGTGCCCTACTCCGAGATCGCGAAGGGCTATGAGACCGAGGACGGTGAGATGGTCGTGCTCACCGACGACGACTTCGCCAACCTGCCGACGACATCCTCGCGCGAGATCGCGGTGGAGAAGTTCGTGCCGAGCGACCAGATCGACCCGATGCTCTTCGAGAAGAGCTACTACCTGGAGCCGGAGAACACCGGGGTCAAGCCGTACGCGCTGCTGCGCCAGGCCCTGCTCGACGCCGACCGGGTCGCGCTGGTGACGGTCGCGCTGCGCCAGCGCACCACGATCGCCGCGCTGCGGGTGCGGCCGACCGACAACGGTGACGTGATCGTGCTACAGACGATGATGTGGCCCGACGAGATCCGGGTGCCCGACTTCAAGGTCGAGGCCGGCGAGATCAAGGACTCCGAGATCAAGATGGCCAACATGCTCGTCGAGACGCTCGCGGGTGACTTCCATCCCGAGGAGTTCTCCGACGACTACGCCAGCGCCGTCGAGGAGATGGTGAAGGCCAAGATCGAGGGCGGCGAGGTCGAGCGGACCCCCACCTCCACCAAGACCTCCGGCGAGGTCGTCGACCTGCTCGCCGCCCTGCAGCGCTCGGTCGCGGCAGCGAAGAAGTCCCGCGGCGAGGAGGTCCCGGACGAGGCCGAGGACAAGAAGAAGAAGAAGTCGAAGGCGTCCTAGGCGGCCGGGGCGACACGTACCGAAATCTCTGGTGCGGGCGTGTCGAAAGCGGCAGGCTCTCCTCGACGCGTAGGCGACGACGCGCAACGGACGCGTCGCCGACCCGCAAGGAGAAGCAGATGCGCTACATGATGTTCGTGAAGATGGACCCGCAGGCCGGGCCGCCGCCGGCCGCGCTGATCGAGGCGGTGGAGGCCGAGATCAAGCAGCAGTACGCCGACGGCATCCTGCTCGACGCCGACGGGCTCGGTCCCGCGGTGGAGATCCGGCTGAGCGCCGGAGAGGTGACCCACGTGGACGGGCCCTTCGCGGAGGCCAAGGAGGTAGCCGGTGGGTTCTCGCTCTTCGAGGTCCGCTCGCCGGACGAGGCCATCGAGCTCGGCCGCCGGATGATCCAGCTCCACGAGGAGCTGTGGCCGGGGCAGGACGTGACGGTGGAGATGCGGCCGCTGTTCGGTCCGCCGACCCCTGCTGAATGAGCTCTCCCACCGAAGACGCGATCGTCGCGGTCTGGCGCAACGAGTCCGTACGTCTCCTCGCCGGTCTGGCGCGGATGACGCACGACCTCGACCTGGCCGAGGACCTCGCCCAGGATGCCCTTGTCGCGGCGCTGGAGCAGTGGCCGCACGAGGGCATCCCTCGCAACCCCGGCGCGTGGTTGATGTCGATCGCGAAACGGCGCGCGATCGACGGGTTCCGCCGGGACGAGGTGCTGCGCCGCAAGGTCGCCCTGCTGGGCCACGAACTGGAGGAGGGTGAGATGCCTGACCTGGCTGCCGCGGTCGACCACATCGAGGACGATGTGCTGCGGCTGATGTTCCTCTCCTGCCATCCTGCGCTGGCTCCCGACTCCCGCACCGTGCTGACGCTGCGGCTCGTGGGCGGGCTGACGACCGCCGAGATCGCCCGGGCCTACTTCGCCAAGGAGTCGGCCGTCGGCCAGCGGATCTCGCGGGCGAAACGCACCCTGGCCGAGGTCGGTGCCTCGTTCGAGCTGCCGGTGGGGGTGGAGCGGGCGGCTCGCCTGCGCGATGTGATGCAGACGATCTACCTGGTCTTCAACGAGGGCTACGCGGCGACGTCGGGACCGTCGTGGACCCGGCCCGAGCTGTGCCTGGAGGGGATGCGGCTGGCCCGCATGCTCGCCGCGCACGCCCCGGGCGATCCCGACGCCCAGGCGCTGCAGGGGCTGCTGGAGATCCAGGGGTCGCGGCTCGCGGCGCGGGCGGACGCCGATGGTCACCCGGTGCTGCTCGAGGACCAGGACCGGACACGCTGGGACCAGCTGCTGCTGCGTCGCGGCCTGGCCGCGGTCGACCGGGCGACGGCGCTCGCCTCCTCCGGCACCCCCGGCGGGAGCTATCTGGTGCAGGCGATGATCGCCGCGTGCCACGGCCGTGCCCGGCGGGCCGAGGAGACGGACTGGGCCGAGATCGCGCGGCTCTACGACATGCTCGCGAGCGGCGTCCCGGGCGCCGTCATCGAGGTCAACCGGGCGGTGGCGCACGGGCGTGCCTTCGGTCCCGACGCCGGGCTGGCCATCCTGGCGACACTCCCCGAGGGAGCCCTTCCGGGGTCGCATCTGCCTGCCGGCGTACGTGGTGACCTGCTGCACCGCGCCGGGCGGCACCTCGAGGCCGCGGTGGCGTTCGACGAGGCGGCGTCGTTGACCACCAATGCCGGGGAACAGGAGCTTCTCGAGCGACGTGCCGCCGCGTGTCGAAGCGACGAGGACTCGTCCGACGCGTAAGTATCAACCGGATCTTTCGAGGAGTGAACCATGACCACAACCACCGCCTCCGCCGACGGCACCACGATCGCCTACGACGTCGTCGGCACCGGCCCGGCGCTCGTCCTGGTCGACGGGGCCCTGTGCTACCGCGGCTTCGGGCCGTCGAAGGAGCTCGCCGACGCGTTCTCGGACCGGTTCACCGTCTTCCGCTACGACCGCCGCGGCCGCGGCGACAGCAACATCGCCAAGCCGGCGGCCGCCGGCACCATGGAGGCGGTCGAGCAGGAGGTCGCCGACCTGGGCGCGGTGATCGAGGCGGCCGGCGGGCACGCCCATCTGCTGGGCCTGAGCTCCGGCGCCTTCCTCGCCCTGGAGGCCGCGCGGGCCGGGCTGCCGATCGACAAGATCGTCGCCTACGAGGCGCCGCTCATCCTCGACGACACGCACCGCCCCAACGACGCCGACCTGGCGCAGCAGGTCGAGGCCCTGGTGGAGAAGGGCAAGCGGGCCGCCGCGGTCGAGCGGTTCATGCGCGTGGTCGGCATGCCACTGGTCGCGGTCAAGATCATGCGTCTCACCCCGGCCTTCAAGAAGCTCACCCCGGTCGCCCACACGCTCGTCTACGACCTGGGCATGTGCGTGCCGTTCCAGCAGGGTCTGCCCCTGCCGGGCGGCTACTTCAAGAGCGTGTCGGTGCCCGTGCTGTCGGTGGCGGGCAGCAAGAGCCCGACCTACATGACCAATGCCCAGCAGGCCATCGCCAAGGCCGTTCCCGAGGGCCGCTACGTCGTCCTCGACGGGCAGGACCACATGGTCAAGGCGTCGGCCCTGGCGCCGGTCGCGGCGGAGTTCTTCACCGCCTAGCGCACCGTCGTCCCGCCGAGTCAGCGCCGAGTCGGCCCGTCATAACGAGCCGACTCGGCGGGACAACTGGTCAGAACGCGCCGACTCGACCGGACAACCGGTCACGACGCGCCGACTCGGCGGGATAATCGGTCACGATGCGCCGACTCGGCGGGATGGCTGGTCATCTAGGCTGCGGAGCATGGCGCAACTGTGGGACATCTCTCCGCCGATCCAGGCAACGTCGCCGGTGTTTCCCGGTGACCATGCGACCGAGGTCGGCTGGACCTTCCGGATCGGTCCCGGCTGTCCGGTCAACGTCGCCGAGATCTCGGTGTCGGCCCACGTCGGAGCACATGCGGACGCGCCGCTGCACTTCACCGACGGCGGGATCCCGGCGGGCGAGATGGCGCTCGAGCCGTTCCTCGGCCCGTGCCGGGTGGTCGACGTCACCGGCGTGCGCCCACTGGTCACCGTCGACGACATCGACGTCACCGACCTGCCGCCGCGGGTGCTGTTCCGGACGTACGCCACCCAGCCGACGACCTGGGACGACGACTTCTGCGCGCTCGACCCCGCGCTGATCGACCTCCTGGCCGCCCACGGGGTGCGGCTGGTCGGCACCGACGCGGCCAGCCTGGACCCGTCGTCCTCCAAGGATCTTCCGGCCCATTTCGCGACCCATCGTCATGACGTACGCATCCTGGAGAACCTGCTGCTCGACGAGGTGCCCGCGGGCGACTACGAGCTGATCGCGCTCCCCCTCAAGCTCACCACCGCCGACGCCGCGCCCGTGCGGGCCGTGCTCAGGCCGATCAAGGAGATCAACGAATGAACCGCGACGACGCCGTCGCCCTCGACCGAGCCGACCCACTGGCTCCGCTGCGCGACCTCTTCGACCTGCCCGAGAAGACGATCTACCTCGACGGCAACTCGCTCGGCGCGCTCCCCCGCGCCACCGCCGCACGGGTGGCCGAGGTGGTCACCCAGGAGTGGGGGCAGGGGCTGATCGAGTCCTGGAACACCGCCTCCTGGATCACCCTGCCCCAGCGGGTCGGCGCCAAGATCGCCAGGCTCGTCGGCGCAGGTGACGGCGAGGTCGTGGTCGCCGACTCGACCTCCCTCAACGTTTACAAGGTGCTCGCCTCGGCGCTCTCGATCGCGGCCGTCGACTCGCCCGAGCGCCGGGTCGTGGTCAGCGAGCGCAGCAACTTCCCGACCGACCTCTACATCGCCTCCTCGCTGTGCCGCGACCGCGGCTACGAGCTGGTGCTGGTCGACTCGCCCGACGAGATCGAGGGGCTGCTCGACCGCACCGCGGTGCTGATGCTGACCGAGGTCAACTACCGCACCGGCTACCTGCACTCGATGGCCTCGGTGACCGCGCTCGCCCGCGAGCACGGTGTGCTGGCCGTCTGGGACCTGTGCCACTCGGCCGGCGCGGTGCCGGTCGACCTCCGTGGCGCCGACGCCGACTTCGCGATCGGCTGCGGCTACAAGTTCCTCAACGGCGGCCCCGGCTCGCCGGCGTTCCTGTGGGTCAACCCGCGCCACGTCGACCGCTTCGAGCAGCCGCTGTCGGGCTGGATGGGCCACGCGGCGCCCTTCGAGATGTCGCCGGGCTACCGTCCCGCGGAGGGTGTCTCGCGCTACCTGTCCGGCACCCCTGCGGTCATCGGCATCTCCGCCTTGGAGTGCGGGGTCGACACGCTGCTGGCCGCCGAGACCTACGGTGGTCTCGAGGCGATCCGGGAGAAGTCGCTCGCGCTGACCCGGCTCTTCGCCGACCTCGTCTCCTCCCGGCTTCCCGGGTTCACGATCGAGTCCCCGCTGGACGATGCGCAGCGCGGCAGTCAGCTCTCGCTGAGCATCGGCGAGGGTGCGTACGCGATCGTGCAGGCGCTCATCGAGCGCGGGGTGGTCGGCGACTTCCGAGCCGGGCCCAAGAATTCAACCCAGCCTGACATCCTGCGCTTCGGCGTCACCCCGCTCTACACCCGCTACGTCGACGTCTGGGATGCCGTCGACCACCTGGTCTCGGTGATGGACAACGACGAATGGCGCGACGAGCGCTTCTGGACCCGAGGAGCAGTCACATGAGCAGCACGCAGGACCTTCCGATGGACTACTCCGACTACCTCCACCTGCCGGAGGTGCTCGGCGCGCAGCACCCGCTCTCGGGCGACCACAACGAGATGCTCTTCATCGTGCAGCACCAGGCGATGGAGCTGTGGATGAAGCTCGCGCTGCACGAGCTGACCGAGGCGCAGCGACTCCTCGCCGAGGACGCGGTACGCCCGGCGTTCAAAGGGCTGGCCCGGGTCTCGAGGATCATGGAGCAGCTCGTGCACGCCTGGGACGTCCTCTCGACGCTGACCCCCACCGAGTACGACAAGTTCCGCCCCTACCTGGCCACCGGCTCGGGCTTCCAGTCGTGGCAGTACCGCTGCATCGAGTTCGCGCTCGGCAACAAGGCCGCCTACACGCTCCGCGTGCACGAGGGACGGCCGCACGAGCAGGACGTGCTCGCGGCGTACGGTCGGCCCTCGCTCTACGACGAGTCGCTGCGGCTGCTGGCCCGGCGCGGCTTCGACATCCCTGCCGATCACCTCGACCGGGACTGGAAGCAGGAGTACGCCGCCTCCGACGCCGTCGAGGCGGCCTGGGGCGAGGTCTACCGCGACCCGGAGAAGCACTGGGACCTCTACGAGCTGGGCGAGGAGCTCACCGACCTGGAGACCGCCTTCCGGGTCTGGCGGTTCCGGCACGTGACCACCGTCGAGCGGATCATCGGGTTCAAGATCGGCACCGGCGGGACCAGCGGTGTCTCCTACCTGCGCAAGCAGCTCGACATCATCCTGTTCCCCGAGCTGTGGGCGATGCGTACGGGGCTGTAGACCTCAGCGCGCGAGCTTCCCCCGGAGCCGCTCGGCGAGACGTACGGACGCCTCGATCTCGACCTTGCGGATCGAGACCGACTCGATGTTGATGCCGAACGGCACCCCGAGCTGACGGCAGAAGGACATCAGCTCGATCGCCGTCGCCTCGGCCTGCTCGAGCGAGGCGTCGAGGGTGTCGGTGGCGTGACGCAGCTCGTTCTCGATCCAGCGCGGTACGTCGACGCCGAGCCAGCGGAGGAACTCGAGGGTCTTCATCGAGCCGCAGACGGAGAAGGTGAACACGATCGGCACCGGCGCCAGGCCGCGGGAATCGCACTCGTAGCGGTAGTCGGAGACGAGGTTCTTGGCGGCGTTGACGTCGTAGACGACCTGGGTGACGAAGTAGGAGCAGCCGGCCTCCTGCTTGGCGATCAGCCGAAGGTGCTCGTCGCCCTTGGCCGTGTGGCGCTCGGGGATCGCGACAGCGCCGAGGAGCAGGTCGGGGTTGATCTGGTTCCGGATCTCCTGGGCGCGGCGCAGGCTGGTGGCGACGCGCTTCTCCCCCGAGGATGCGCCGACGAAGACCGACAGCGCCTTGGCCGGGTCCTGGGTCTTGACCCAGTCGCGCAGCGTCGGCTCGTCGTACTTGCCGGTGGCCCGGTAGACGACCGCCGGCACGTCGAGACCGGCGAGGTTGCGCTCGAGGAAGTCGGCGGGGTCGAGGGTGCGTACGAACGGGAACGGCCGTTCCTCGGGGTTGCGGTCGGACTCGTCGTCGATGTCGTAGAGGATCAGCCCGTCGACGTCGAGGGGCCGGATCCGCTCGAGCGTGATCTCGGCGATCTGCTGCACCCTCTCGGGTGCCGTCGTCACCCTCGGCGGGGTGACGGCGAACAGAAGAATCTCACCGGCCCGGTCATTGATGCGCTGCTGCAGATCCACGGCGTCAACGCTAGCCGAGTACGTGGGGACCCGGCGCGTGCGTCCAATCACAGCGCCGGGTCGGCGTCGTCAGTAGACGCTCGGCCCCGAGACCGGGTCGCCGTAGGTGTCCGGCTTGATCTTGAACAGCTCGGCACGACGCTTGATCGTCTCGGCACGAGCCAGGCGCGGCTTGTCGCTGCCGTCGCGGATGACTCGGCCGCCCTCCTCGAACTTGTGCAGGAACTCGTGGGCCCAGGTCACGTCGGACGGGGACGGGCTGAACGACTCGTTGATCACCGCGGGCTGCTCGAGATCGAGGCAGAGCTTGCCGGTCATGCCCATCGCGACGCCGTCGGCCGACTGCTCACGCAGGAGCGGGTGGCTGCTGCCCACGGTCGGGCCGTCGATCGGACCCGACAGGTTGCCGATCCGCGAGGCGAGGACGAGCTTGGTCCGCGGGTAGGCCATGGCGAGCGGGTCGTTCTCCGCACCCGTGTCGCGGCGGTAGTCACCGGAGCCGAAGGCGAGCCGGTAGGCACCACGGGCGCGCGCGATCGTCGCGGCGTCCTCGATCCCGAGCGCCGACTCGAGCAGCGGGATCACCGGGGTCGACCCGCCGAGCCGCTGGAAGGTGTCGGTCACCTGGTCGGGCGACTCGGTCTTCGCGAGCATCACCCCGGCGAGCGTCTCGATCCCGGCCAGCGCCGCGAGGTCCTCGCTCCAGTCCTCGGTGGTCCAGTCGTTGATGCGTACCCACGCCCGGCCGCCGCCCTTGAGCCAGCTGGTCACGTTCTCGCGCGCCTGTGACTTGAGCGAGGTGTCGATCGCGTCCTCCATGTCGAGGATGATCTGGTCGGCTCGGCTCAGCTGGGCGTCGTCGAAGATCTCGGTACGCATCGCGGAGACCAGCAGCCATGACCTGGCGTTGTGCCCCTCGACTCGGTTGGCTTCGCGCACCTCGCGCTTCTCGGCGATCTGGGTCGTGCTCATCGTTCGCGTATCTCCCTACTGGCGTCCTGGGCTGGGCGCAATTGGACGGTAAACCAACGCGCCGGTGACTCGCGAGTAGGAAGTCGGCAGCCTGGGGCGCGTGAGACATAACCCACATCAGGCCTCGTGCTCGCCGGCCAGGTCCGGCATCGGCTGGATGAGCTGGTAGACCGAGTAGAGCTCGAGGTCGTCGTCGGAGGACTCTCTGCCGACCTCTCGATAGCGGGCGACGACCTGGTTCAGCTCTCGCTGGAGCCGCTCGGCGTCGTCCTTGGTCAGCCGCAGGGACGACTCGGAGACGATCCGCTTGGCCGGGTCGTCATCGCGGGCGATCTGGAAGGCCTGGTCGACCAGGTGGTGGCCCCAGGCGACGGAGCTGCGCCGGAACACCGTGTACGCAGCCTCGCCCCCGGGCTGCTCGACCATCTCCCGCGGGCTCAACGTGATGTCCTCGTCGACCAGCCTCCAGACCCGGTCGCGCTTGTCGCGGCCGGCATCGGGGGCGACCTCGACGAGGCCGTACTTCGCCAGCTGTCGCAGGTGGAAGCTGGCCTGGTTGGCCGGGATGCCGGTGCGCTTCGCGATGTCTGCAGCGCGGAGGGAACCGGCTGCGGACAGCTCGTGCAGCACGCGGTTGCGCGTCGGGTGGGCGATCGCTCGCAGGATTCGCGGATCGTCGTACGTGGCCATGACCCCACCCTAGCGAATCCCGCAACACATAGTGCGCAAGAACTATTGCGCAATATATGTTGCGCACTCTACGGTGCGGGTATGCCCTCCTACCGCGAGCTCGCCCGCAACCACGACTTCACCGCTCTCTGGATCGGCGCCACCGTCGCCGAGCTCGGGACCCGAGTGAGCCTCTTCGCGATGCCCCTGGTCGCCTACGCGATGACCGGGTCGGCGTTCTGGGCGGCCACGGCGGAAGCCGCCCACCTCATCGGCATGGTCGGCATGCTGCTGCCCGCCGGGGTGATCGCCGACCGGCGCGACCGGCTGCGGATCATGCGGCTCGCCCACGGGTCGGGAGCGATGCTGTACGCCTCGCTCGCGGTCGCCGGCCTGCTCGGGTCGCTCACCCTTCCCCACCTGCTCCTCGTCGCCCTGCTCACCGGAGTGCTCAACGGGCTCTTCGTCCCCGCCGAGAACTCGGCGATCAGATCGGTGGTCCGGGCCGAGGACCTGCCCACGGCGCTCTCCCAGCAGCAGGCCCGCCAGCACATCGCGGGGTTGCTCGGCGGACCGCTCGGTGGCGCGCTGCTCGGGCTCTCCCGATGGGCGCCGTTCGCCGGGAACGCCATCGCGTACGCCGCCGGCTGGCTGCTGCTCGCCCGGGTCCGCGCCGATCTCTCGGCGCCTCCGGTCGACGAGCAGGACACCCGGCACAAGCCGCTGGCCGACCTGCTCGCGGGCTTGGGCTACAGCTGGCGGCAGCCGTTCCTGCGTACGCTGCTCTTCTTCAGCCCTGCCGCCAACCTGGCGATCAACGCCCTCTTCTTCCTCGCCCTGCTGCGGCTGGTCGAGGCCGGGTTCCCGGCATGGCAGATCGGTCTGGCCGAGGCCGCCATCGGTGCCTGCGGCATCCTCGGGGCCCTCGCCGCGCCCTGGCTGATCGAGCGGCTGCCGACCGGCCGGCTGACGATCCTCGTCGCCTGGAGCTTCGTGCCGCTCTCGATCCCGCTGGCCTTCTGGACGCACCCCGCGGTCATGGCCCTGGCCGCGTCGGTGGGGCTCTTCCTCAACCCGGCGGGCAACGCCGGGATCGCCGCCTACCGGATGGCGACCACGCCGCAGGAGCTGATCGGGCGGGTCCAGTCGGCCGCGCAGTTCGTCGCGATGCTCTCGATCCCGCTGGCACCCGCGCTCGCCGGGGCGCTGCTCGCCGTCACCGACGGTGCCACGGCCGTCCTGGTGGTGACGGCGATGACCGCCGCGGCAGCCCTGATCCCGACTCTCGCCCGGTCGGTCCGATCGATCCCGCGTCCCGCGGACTGGCAGGCTCAGCCGTCGAACGACGACAACCTCGATCACACACGCGCTTCAGAGCGTAAAAACGAGGTTCTGCAGGGATAACCTTCTGAAGATCCATCAACGCAACGTTTGCTGCTCGGAAGCAAAGGAACCCCTCCCATGTTCAAGCGGGCCTGTCTGGCGTTGGCACTTCTGGCCGGAGTGTTCGTCACGGTGCTGTCGCCGGCGCCGGCTCACGCGATGACCGACTCGTGGGCCGAATGGGCTCCCGTCTCCGGGACGTCCAACGACTACTCCACGACGATGACGCAGCGGTCGACGGGCTTTCCCGCGGCTCAGATGGCCAGTGACTCCCGGGCCAACGTCGCCCTCCCCAGCGGCGCGACCACCTTCCTCGACGCCGGGACGCCGCCGGGGGCGAAGTACGGCTCGAGCCGCGGGTCGGCCTACATCAACCTGCGGCCGAAGGCCGACACCCCGAGCGGCGCCTCGACCACGACGTACGCCTTCGAGCACCCCACGCCCGACACCGGCTGGGCGTTCGTGCTCGGTGACATCGACTCCGACCAGGTCCAGGTCCAGGCGACCGACGAGAACGGCGACCCGGTCACGGCCGCGGAGATCTCCTCGTGGTTCCAGGGTTCGTTCAACTACGCCGGCGGCGCTGACCTGCCGACCTGGAACCCGGCCACCTCGACCCTGACCGGCAACCCGACCGCCACCGACACCAACGGCGCCACCGGCTGGTACGAGCCCGACATCCGACTCACCAGCCTGTCCTTCGTCTTCACCCGTCGTGCCGGGTTCCCGGTCTACCAGACGTGGTTCGTGAGCAGGGCGCGGCCGATCGGCGGCACGGTCACCGACGTGTCGACCTCCGGGTCGTGCCCGGTCGAGGAGTCGGTGCTCACCCTGGTCTCGCCCTACGGGGAGACGCTGGCGACCACGAGCCCGTCCGCCGACGGCACCTACACCTTCGGCGAGCTCGCGACCCAGGACGGCTACACCGTCCGGCTCACCCGGCCCGAGGCGTGTGCGACGGTCGGGCAGACCGAGGCGAGCGTCAGCAACCGCGGCAACGACGACGACCCCGCCTCACGGGCCGACTTCGAGGTGCGGCAGGTGATCCCGCACGCGATCAGCGGAACCGTAAGCGACGACGCCGGTGCTCCGGTTCCAGGCGCGACCGTGACCCTCACCAAGCCCGACGGAAGCACCGCGACCACGACCACCTCGACGGACGGCAGCTACCTCTTCGACGACAACGCGGTCGGCACGGGCTACTCGCTGACCCTCACCGTGCCCGACGGCTACACCCCCGGCCCCGACGGCACCACCCGTTCCGGCATCACCGTCATCGACGCAGCGGTCACCGACCAGGACTTCGTGGTGGACCAGCTGGCCGGCGTCTCGGGCACCGTGACCGGCGGTGGCGGCGGCCTCGGCGGCATCCAGGTGCGCCTGGTCCCCGCCAACGGCGGCGACCCGATCACGACCGTCACCGACGGCGACGGCAACTATGCGCTCGACGGGGTGCCGCCCGGCGACTACACCGCCGAGATAGACGCGCCCGAGGGCTACACGGGCGCCACCAGCCGACCGGTCACCGTGGCCGCGAGCGACGTGACCGGGGTCGACTTCGACCTCACCCGACCCGGGACGATCGCCGGACGGGTCTCCGACGCCTCCACCGGAAACCCGGTCGCGGGAGTCACCGTCACCATCGACGGCCCCGAGGGCCCGATCACCGCCACCACCGACGAGGCCGGCGACTACTTCGTCGAGGAGCTCCCCCCGGGCGACTACACGATCACCATCACCGCGCCCGAGGGGACGCAGGTGGTGGGCGAGACGTCGCGTACGGTCACGATCACGTCGGCCGGCGAGATCCGGGGCGGACAGGACTTCCGGGTCGACGAGGTCGCCTCGCCGAGCCCCACGCCGACCCCGACGCCGACTCCCACGCCCACCCCGACGCCGGATCCGACGCCGACGCCGACGCCCGATCCCACCGACGTGCCGACCCCGGGCGGAGACGAGAATCCGCCGGCGGCCCCGAACCCGGGACCGCCGACGGAGACCTCACCTCAGAGCTCGCTGCCGGAGACCGGCGGCCCGTCGTGGGTGTTCGCCGCGCTCGGCATCTCGCTCCTGCTCGCCGGCACAGTGCTCACCGTGACAGCGCGTCGAGCGTCCCGAATGCGAGGTTGACCTCCTCGTTGACCACCGAGGTCGCCCAGATCTCCCACCGAAGCGGGTGATCCACGATGGCCTCGGGGAACCGCTCGCGGATCGCGGTCGGGAAGTACGCCACCAGGCGCTTCGTCATCTCGGGATCCGCGGCCGGGTCGGGAACTCCCTCGGCGACCAGCTCGCGCCGGCGCTCGATCTTGGTCCACGCGAGCACGACGGCGAGCTCGGGGGCGGTGAGCCCCTCCCCCGCCTCCAGGCGACGCGCGACCTCGGTCGCGGAGGGCAGGCCCTCCACGTCTCGGTCGAGCAGTCCGGCCGTGACCCACTCCGCGATCTGACGCTCCTGAGCCTCCAGGAGCTGCGGGGCCGAGGCCACCGCGCGGGTCAGGGTCACGTTGTGGGCCTCGTTGTCGGCCAGCACCAGCGCGGCGACCTCGTCGGTCATCTCCTCGAGGAGCTCGTCACGCGCAGCCAGCGTCAGCGAGCCCGCACGTACCTCTCGTTCCAGCAGGATCTTGAGGTTGACCTCGTGGTCGGAGGTGTCGACACCGGCTGAGTTGTCGATCGCGTCGGTGTTGATCAGCCCACCCTTGCGGGCGAACTCGACGCGGCCGGCCTGGGTGATCCCCAGGTTGCCGCCCTCACCGACGACCCGCACCCGCAGCTCGGCGGCGTCCACCCGGACCCCGTCGTTGGCGTGGTCACCGGCGTCGGCGTCGGTCTCACCCGACGCCTTGACGTACGTCCCGATCCCGCCGTTCCACAGCAGGTCGACCGGGGCTCGCAGGATCGCGCTGATCAGCTCCTGCGGGGTGAGCCGCTTGACGTCGGTCGCCAGACCGAGCGCCTGCCGCACCTCGGGGCTGATCGGCACCCACTTCAGCTGCCGCGACCACACGCCGCCGCCCGCCGAGATCAGTGAGGCGTCGTAGGACTCCCAGGTCGACCGGGGCATCTCGAAGAGCCGCTTCCGTTCCTGGAATCCCATCGTCGCGTCGGGCGTGGGGTCGATGAAGACGTGCCGGTGGTCGAAGGCGGCCACGAGCCGGATCTTGTCCGAGCGCAGCATGCCGTTGCCGAAGACGTCACCGGACATGTCCCCGACGCCGACCGCGGTGATCTCGTCGGTCTGCGGGTCGATGCCGAGTCGCTTGAAGTGGTGCTGCACCGAGACCCAGGCGCCACGCGAGGTGATGCCCATGGCCTTGTGGTCATAGCCGGCCGAGCCGCCGGAGGCGAACGCGTCGCCGAGCCAGAAGTCGTACTCCGCCGCGACCGAGTTGGCCAGGTCGGAGAACGTCGCGGTGCCCTTGTCTGCGGCGACGACCAGGTAGGAGTCGTCGGCGTCGTGGCGGACCACGTCGGCCGGCGGCACGATCTCACCGTCGACCCGGTTGTCGGTGACGTCGAGGAGACCACGCAGGAACGTGACGTAGGCGTCCGGACCGGCCACGCCCTTGGGGACGAAGCCACCCTTGGCGCCACCCGGCACGATTACGGTGTTCTTGACCTGCTGCGCCTTCGCCAGCCCGAGCACCTCGGTGCGGAAGTCGTCGCGCCGGTCGCTCCATCGCAACCCACCACGAGCCACCGCGTCGAAGCGCAGGTGCACGCCCTCGACGTCGGGCGAGTAGACGAAGATCTCGTACGCCGGCCGCGGCAGCGGCAGGTCGGGCAGCTGCTGCGGGTCGAACTTGAACGAGAGATAGCTACGCCCGCCGGCCTCATTGCCTCGGGCTCCGCTTCGGTGGCCCTCATTGCCTCGGGCTCCGCTTCGGCGGTAGTAGTTCGTCCGCGTCGTCGCCAGGATCGTGGTGACGTAGCTGCGCAGGATCCGGTCCTGGTCCAGGCTGGCCACGTCGTCGAGCGCCTCGATGATCGCCTCGGCCCGCTTCGTCTCGTCACGCACCGTGAGCGAGGGGTCGAACCGGGTCTCGAACAGCTCCACGATCTGCCGGGCGATGCCCGGGTTGGTGCACAGCGCGTTGCCGATCGAGAAGAACGAGTTCGGGGTGCCGGCCTGGCGCAGGTAGCGGCCGTAGGCACGCAGCATGGAGACCTGACGGTGGTCGAGACCGGACAGGACGAGTGCGTTCAGCCCGTCGATCTCGCTGCGACCGGACCACGCCTGGTGCAGGGCGGCGACGAGCTGGGTCGGCGCGCCGACCGGGGTGCCGGCGTAGGCGAGGCCGAAGTCGTAGATGAACCACTCCTCCGAACCCGAGGTGCCGACACCCTCGATGTCGTAGGGCCGCTCGTCGGTGACCTCGAAGCCGAACGAGGACAGGATCGGGAGCATCAGGGACAGCGAGAGCGGTCCACCGGTGCGGAAGATCTTGATCCGGAACCCGCCGGGGCTCTCCGGGTCCTTGTAGAAGGAGAAGTCGACCGCCTCGCCCTGGTGCGAGAGCGACTCGAGCCGGGTCAGGTCGGCGGCGCCGGTGTCGGCGTCGAAGTCCTCCTTGTAGGCCTCCGGGAAGGCGTCGAGCACGTGCGAGAGCCGGGCCGCGCCGTCCTCCCCGGCATGGGCGATGACCGCGCTGACCAGGTCGTCGCGCCAGCTCCGCGCAGCCTTGCGCAACCGCGACTCGAGGCTGTCGACCAGCCCCGGGGTGTCCAGGGCCTTCCCCAGCGACTCGGTGGTGCCGTGGACCACGAAGTGCACCCGCGCGGTGGTCGACTCGCTGATGCGTACGGTGAACTCCAGGTCGGTGCCACCGAGGACGTCGAGAAGCACCTTCGAGAACCGCTCGCGGACCGTCGTGTTGTAGCGGTCACGCGGCAGCGAGACGAGCACCGAGACATAGCGACCGTACGTGTCCGGCCGGACGGCCACCCTCAGGATGCGACGCTCGATGGCTCCCAGCGCCGCCTCGGCGAGGTCCATCAGCTCCTCGGCGGAGGCGTGGAAGAGCTCCTCGCGCGGGTAGGACTCCATCGCGTCGAGCATCGCCTTGCCGGTGTGGCTGCGGGCGTCGTAGCCGGTGTGGTCGAGGACCGCGGCGACCTTGCCGCGTACGACCGGGATCCGGGTCACCGACTGCCGGGCCGCCTTCGTGGTGAAGAGGCCGAGGAAACGGTGCTCGCCGATCACCTCGCCGGCGCCGTTGAAGATCTTGATGCCGACGTGGTCGAGGTAGGCGGGCTCCCCGACCGTCGAGCGGGAGTTGGCCTTGGCCAGGACGAGCATGACCTTGTCGCGCGCATGGGCGGCGACCTTGGCCGGCATCTTGCCGTGGTCGGCGGCCTGCGGCGGGTCGGCGCGCAGGATGCCCAGACCGGTGCCGGAGCGACCGCGCAGGTAGTCGCCGTCGAGGCGGTACTCGCGATAGCCGGTCAGCAGGAAGTGGTCCTCGGCCAGCCAGGCCAGCAGCTCGGCGGCCTCGGCGGCCTCCTCGCGCGGCACGCTGTTGGGCGGGGTGTAGCGCAGGCCGGCCGCGATCTCCGCCAGGCGGCGGTGCAGTCTCGGCTCGTCCTCGACGACCTCGCGTACGTCCTCGAGGACTCCCTCGAGGCCCGCGACGATCTCCTTGGCGGCGTCGGGGGCGAGGCGGTCGATCTCGATGTGCATCCAGGACTCGCGGATGTCGCCTTCGTTCACCCCCTCGAGCGCACCGGTCACGTCACGGGCGACGTCGATGACGGGGTGGACCACGAGATGTACGTCGAGGCCACGACGGTAGAGCTCGGTCTTGACCGAGTCCACGAGGTAGGGCATGTCGTCGACGACGATCTCGACGACGCTGCGGCCTCCGGCGGACCAACCGTCTGCGGCGGTGGTCGGGGTGAGGATGCGCACGGCGGCGGTGCCCTGCGGGCGGTTGGCTGCCAGCGCCAGATGCGATCCCACCGCGCCGGCGAGATCAGTCTCGCTGCGGCCGGTGAGCTCCTCGGGGGCTACGTGGCGGAAGTAGGTGGTGCTCGGCAGGCGGAACTGCTGGACGTTCTGCGGAGCTTGGACAGGTTTGATATGCGTCTCCGTTGACACACCTGTCACGGTATCCCGGGATCGTTTCGAATAGATGTCCCGATCCGAAGGAATCGCCGATGTGAGTCATAGGCCCAAGGCCCACCCGCTCGCTGCGCCACCGCAAGCATACCGAAGGAATGTGTCGGTTCTCTCGGCGGCTTCACTGGTGACTCCGGACCGGGTAGGCGTCATGATGTGTGTTTATGAGTAAAAAGCTGTCGATCGACCTGGCCTACGACGCGCCGATCGCAGCCGTCTCCGGGATGCTCGCCGACGCGGCGTTCCGCGAGCAGGTCTGCGACGCCCAGCACGCGCTGTCCAAGAGCGTGGCGATCACCGGGTCGACCGTGAGTATCCGCTACGCCCAGGCGGTCAGCGGGGTGCCCGGGTTCGCGAAGAAGTTCGTCGGCGACACCATCGAGGTGCACCAGGACGAGATCTGGTCGGCCGACTTCACCTCCGGCGACCTCAAGCTCACCCTGCCGGGCAAGCCGGGCTCGCTCTCCGGCATCGCGCGGCTGGCCGAGAACGGCACGAAGACGATCGAGACGGTCACCCTGACCGCTACCGTGAATGTGCCCCTGGTCAGCGGAAAGCTGGAGGATCTCATCCTCTCGATCTTCAAGAGGGCGCTCGAGAGGGAGCACGAGGTAGGCACCCGCTGGCTCCTCGCCCGAGCCTCCTGATCCCCCGTCCCAACCCGCAGAAGAGCCCAAAGGATTCGGCAATGACGACGACCCTTCAGTACGAGCTCGTCTACGACGCCCGCATGGGCGAGGTGTCCGCGATGCTCGCTGATCCGGGCTTCCGCGAGCGGGTCGCCGACGCCCAGGGAGCGCTCCGTCGCCGGGTGACCATCGGCGGTGCCCCGCGGGAGGTCCGGATCGACCGGGTGCAGTCGACCGTCGGCGTACCCTCCTTCGCGAAGCGCATCGTCTCCGGCGACGTCACCGTCCGTCAGAGCGAGGTCTGGTCCTCCGACACCGTCGCCGTCGTCGACATCACCGTCCCCGGCGGCCTGGCCACCCTGCGCGGCAACATCTCGCTGTCCGAGTCCGACGGACGCACCACCGAGAGCGTGCGACTGAACATCAAGGTGCCCGTGCCGCTGGTCGGCGCCAAGCTCGAGGAGTACGTCGAGGAGCTGATGCTCAAGGCCTTCGACCTCGAGCAGGCCGTCGGCGCGGCGTACCTCTCGCGATAAATTCTCCTCGATCCGATGCAACCGGATCGAAAAGTTAACCGTCACCATATGTGGCTGGCAATAAATTGCCGGTACTCGGCCTCGGATCAGGAGGGATTCGGGCCACTCACTAGGGGGCATCTCGATGGTCAAACCTCGTACGCGCACTCGGCAGCTGGTCTCGGCCGGCATCGGGCTGGTGGCAGCCGCGCTCGTCGTCACGACGACGGTGACGGCGAACTCCGGTCCCGCGAGCGGCAGCACCGGCAAGGGATCACTGAAGCTCGTGGCCGCCTCGGACACCGTCGAGGTCGAGGCCTGGGGCGGGGAGGCGTTCGTCCAGCCGTCGGTCTGGCTGGCCGCCTATGACGCAGCCTTCGAGTTTCGCGCGACCCAGTCGTCCTACGACAAGCCGGTCAAGCTGACCAAGACCGTCATCCGGGGCAAGAAACGCACCACGACGACCGCGCCGGCCGCGATCGTCGACAGCATGAAGGGCTTCAAGAACGGCCTCCGGGTCACGCTCAAGAACAAGGCCGGCAAGGTGATCCTCGACGAGAAGCGCCCGCTCTGCCCCGGCGGCTACGACCGGCAGCGGGTGCAGACCGACGGCGCCACCGGCCCGGTCTACCCCGAGTTCTGTGGCGGCAACTGGTTCACCAAGGGGATCCTGTACGGGATCGAGCGCGGCATGGCGGTCCCGACCGTCTCCGACCTCGGCTTCGAGACCAAGGGCGAGACCGAGCTCATCATGACGATGAGCATCGACAAGCCGGTCGCCGACTTCCTCGGGCTGCCGAAGTCCAACCGCACCGCCAAGCAGAACCTGGTCATCGTCGACCAGTGCCCCGACGGCAACTGTGAGGGGGAAGGCGAGGAAGGCGTGGGCGCCATGGCGGCCGACGGAGCGCACGACGACCAGGGGGCTCGCACGGTCGTGCCGCGAGAGACCCTCGAAGGCGGCGAGAACGGCCGCGGCCGGCTCCCGCTGGGCGGCGCCCGCGGCGAGATCAAGCCGGGCAAGCCCAAGCGGGACACCCTGCCCGACCTCATCTCGCTGCCCGCGTGGCAGATCTCGACCGAGGTCGACGAGGGCGGCACCGACCGCCTCAACTTCGCCGCCAACGAGTGGAACGCCGGCCCCGCACCGATGGTCGTCGAGGGCTTCCGCCGTGGCACCGCACCGGTGATGGACGCCTACCAGATGTTCTACCGCGACGGTGAGCAGGTCGGGGTCAAGAAGACCGGCACCATGGAGTTCCACGAGGCTCCCGAGCACAACCACTGGCACTTCCTCGACTTCGCCAAGTACGAGCTGGTCGACGCCAAGGACAAGGTCGTCTCGACCAGCGGCAAGCAGTCCTGGTGCCTGGCGCCCACCGACCCGGTCGACCTGACCGTGCCCGGCGCGACGCTGCGACCGGGCCAGACCGGCCTGGAGTCGGCCTGTGGCGCCAAGTCCGCGCTCTGGCTGCGGGAGAGCATGCCGACAGGCTGGGGCGACACCTACGACCAGTCCCAGACCCAGGCCTTCGACCTGCGCAAGGTCAAGAACGGCACCTACCGGATCAAGGTCACCGTCAACCCCGACGGCAACCTCTACGAGCGGACCCGGTCGAACAACGTCAGCCACCGCACCGTCATCATCGGCGGCAAGGCCGGCGCCCGCACCGTCAAGGTCCCGCCCTACCAGGGCGTCGACACCGAGACGTGGTGGAACGAGGAGTGAGCTAGCCGATCAGGTCGGGGATCTCCTGGGTCGCGAACCAGCCCAGGTCCTCGTCGGGGTCCGCGTCGGCCGGGCGATCAGCCAGGTCGGCGTGGACCGCGGCGACGAGCTTGAGCGGAACCACCTGGCTCTCCAGATGATGGGCCACAGCCGCCGGGGCGTCGACGACGACCACGACCCGGCGCCCGGGGCCGGCCAGGAGCGCCGCCGAGTCGTCAGCGGCGCTCATCAGCGCGGCGTACTCGGCCTCTTCGCTGTCGTCGGGGGACGCGTAGCCGTCGGCGGTGCCGGGCAGCTCGCCCTTGGCGTACCAGTCAGCGAGGAGCTCGAGCGTGGCGGGTACGTAGATGCGGGTCACGGTGGGATTGTCTCACTGTGCCTCACTCGCCGGAGTTCTTGACCACGCGCAGGCCCCGAGGTGCCCGGAAGCGGCGCCCCGAGACGGTGTCGCGCAGCTCGTCGAGGGCCTCGCTGATGCACTGCCCGACCAGCGACGCATCCGGCACCAGGTCGCGGTCGGCGGTGATCGCGAAGAAGACCTGGCCGTCGTAGGAGGTCACCCCGATCGCGAGCGTGTGCCCCTCGGCCAGCGGGTGGATCGGGTAGGAGGCCACCAGCCGGGAGCCGGCCGCATAGCGCGGCTCCTGCGGGCCGGGCACGTTGCAGACCGAGAGCAGGTAGTCGTGCTCGCTCTCGGCGGCCACCCGCGAGCCGACCACGTGGAAGGTCGCCGGGGCGAAGCCGCTGATCCCGGCCAGCCGCTGCGCACTGACCGTGCGGGCGTTGGCGTTGTGCTGCTCGAAGGAGTAGGACACCTGATGGAGCCGGACGACAGGCGACGGCTCCGCGACCGGGAGCACCACGAAGTGGGGCGCCACCGCGGAGCCGAGCTGGGTCGGGTCGAGCTCCTCGTCGATCACCGAGACCGGCACCAGCGCCGGCACCTGCCGTACGCCGGCCAGGGACTGCTGCCGGGTCATCAGCCAGGCGCGCAGACCGCCGGTGACGGCAGCCAGGATGACGTCGTTGACAGTGCCGCCGTGGGTGTCCCGGATGCGACGGAAGTCGGCCAGGTCGGCCTCGAGCGTGACCACGAGCCGCTGCTGGGACAGCGTCCCGTTGAGCGGCGTCGGCCGCTCCGGAGCCCGGCGGGTGAGCGCCCGGGCGATGCCGACACCCGCGTTCTGGACGTCCTTGGCCACACCGGTGACCCGGCCCAGCGCGAAGCCGCCCAGGCTGCGCGCCGTGCCGGTCAGGCCGCTGACCGAGGTGACCGCGTCGAAGACCGCGCCCGCGACCAGGCGCGCGCTCGACTGCGCCTCCGGCGGCGTCCACAGGTCCGGCACGACCGGCCCGACCTCGGGCTTGTCGTCGAGCAGCAGCTGGACCAGGTCGACGGTCTCGGCTCCGTCCACCAGCGCCTGGTGGGTCTTGGTGACGAGCGCGACCCGGTCGCCTGCCAGCCCCTCGATGACGTACAGCTCCCACAGCGGCCGGGAACGGTCCAGGGGCCGGGAGACGATCCGTCCGGCGAGGTCGAGGAGCTGATCCATCGAGCCCGGGCGGGGCAGCGCGGAGCGGCGTACGTGGTAGGTGAGGTCGAACCGGTCGTCGTCGGCCCAGACGGGGTAGGCGATCCGGCCGGGCACGACCCGGACCCGTTGGCGGTAGCGGGGCACGAAGGCGAGCCGGTCCTCGACGTGCTCGAGGAAGGCTCCGTAGTCGAAGCCCTCGGCCTTCGGTTCGATCAGCTCGATGCTCGCCACCTGGTGCGGCACCGCTAGCGTCTCCCTGTCCAGGAACGCCACCTCGCGTGCACCCAACCGCTCGCTCATGCCGCGGCCCATGGCCGCTCGCTGACGCTCGCTCATACCGCCGCCTCCGTAGCGCAAGCGCCATCGTACGGACGCGGCGGCCTGAGGCCTATGGCCGCTCGCTGACGCTCGCTCATACCGCCGCCTCCGTAGCGCAAGCGCCATCGTACGGACGCGGCGGCCTGAGGCCTATGGTCGCTCGCTGGCGCTCGCTCATGCCCTCTCAGCCCCCTCTTTGGTTCATGTGCGATTGTGGCAGAAGCCAGCTCGAACTTAGCCCACGAAACGGGGGAGTAATGCGCCTCACGGCCCGGATCATCGCGGTCGTGGCAGCAATCTGCGGGATCGCGTCCATAGCGACAGCCTGCGGAAACAACGTCGCCACCGAGCCCAGCAACGACAGCGACCCGGTGGTCGTCGAGATCAACTTCTCCGGTGACTCGGTCGACCCGCACGGGACCCAGGTCGACGTACCCGTCGGCCACGCAGTCGAGCTCGACGTGACCGCCGACGCCGCCGGCGAGATCCACGTGCACTCCGATCCGGAGCAGTCCGCCGCCTACGGCGTGGGCACCACCCGGATCAGCCTGGGCGCGTTCGAGATCCCCGGTCAGTACGAGGTGGAGTCGCACACTCTCGGCAAGACCATCGTCACCCTCGAGGTGCAGTGAACCTTTCCTCGGGGATCCTCACGCACGGCGTGGGCGGTCGACAGGACCTGCCGCTACCCCTCGAGTACGTCATCGCGGGCGCGGTCCTCGCCCTCCTCGTCTCCTTCGGGCTGCTGGTGCTGACCACCAAGCGCGCCGCCGAGGGCCAGGTGGTCGGCGTACGGAATCCACGCGGCTGGCCGCTGCCGCGTCTCGGGCGTGTCGTCGACTCCCCCGCCTGGACCGCACTGTGGCGCGTCGTCGGGCTGCTGATCTTCGCCTACTTCGTGCTGGTCGCCTTCGCCGGCTCCGACAACGCCAACAACCCCATCTTCGGGATGACGTACGTCTGGCTGTGGGTCGGCCTCGTCCCGTTCTCTCTCCTCTTCGGACGGGTCTGGAGGGCGATCAGCCCGGCCCGCACGATCGTGGCCGGACTGACGTGGCTGCGCGGTGCCGGCGATCCGCCGCTCCGCCTGCCCGAGCGCCTCGGCCTCTGGCCTGCGGCGTTCACCATCCTCGCCTTCGCCTGGCTCGAGCTGGTCTACCCGGAGAACAACTACCTCGGCCCCGTACGCCTCTGGCTGGCCGTCTACCTGGCCGTGATGATCCTCGGCGGCGTGCTCTTCGGCGAGAAGTTCCTGGAGCGCTGCGACCCGTTCGAGGTCTACTCCTCGCTGACCGCGAAGCTGTCGGTGTGGGGACGTACACAGGCCGGCAACCTGGTCCTGCGGACCCCGCTCGGCAACCTGGACACCCTGCGGCCGACGCCGGGCCTGGTCGCGGTCGTCTCGGTCCTCTTCGGCACCATCGTCTACGACTCCTACCGGGAGTCGCCGGCATGGCTCCAGTTCGTGCAGAACCCGGAGATGTCGGGCAACACCGCCTACCTGATCAGCAACGTCGCACTGATCGCGTTCCCGCTGCTCGTGGCCGGGTTCTACTGCGCCGGGACGATGCTGACCGGCGTCGGCGACGTGCCGCGCCGGGCCCTGCCCGCCGAGCTGGCGCCGTCGCTGGTGCCGATCATCGTCGGCTACGTCGTGGCCCACTACCTCAGCTACTTCTGGGAGAGCGGGCTGGCAACGCTGCGCAACGCCTCGGATCCGTTCGGAAACGGAAGCGACTGGTTCGGAACCGCGGACATGCCGGTGTCCTACTTCTTCGCCTTCCACGCCACGCTGCTGGCCGTCATCAAGGTGGCCGCGGTGATCACCGGACACGTGCTGGGAGTCTGGTCGGCCCACATCCGCGCGCTCCAGGTGCTTCCGCCGCAGCACCTGGTGACCGGGCAGATCCCGCTTCTGCTCACGATGGTCGGCTTCACTGTCGGTGGGTTGTATCTGCTCTTCGCTGCATAGCGCGTCTCTGCTTCACGGTTCACCCACCACGCATCCACAAAGCAGCGCAACAGTACCTAATGCGGACTAACAGGTTGGCGCGATGGTTTACGGCCGCTTGCAGAGTCTGGGAGACTGATCCTTATGTCTGGTACCCCCCGCTTCCTGACTCTTGCCGACGTCGCCGAGGTGCTCAACACCTCGAGCGCACAGGTCTATGCCCTTGTCCGCCGTGGTGAGCTCCCCGCCATCAAGATCGGCGGGCGCGGCCAGTGGCGCGTTGAGTCCAGCGTCCTCGAGAAGTTCATCGATGACATGTACTCGCAGACCAAGGCCTTCGTGGCCGACCACCCGTTCGTCGAGGCCGAGCCTGCTGCGCCCGCCGCCACGCCGGACGCTTCTTGAGTCAAAGCAACCTCAACCCCCACAACTAAACCTTCCCCACAACAACGCGAAGAGCTGCCAGGCATCGTGCCGAGCAGCTCTTCGCGTCTTTTCTGGCTGGTCAGGCGAGGTTCTCGGTCTGCGCCTCCAGCTTGATCTTGAGCTCGTGGCGGGCGCCGTTGCGCATCACCGTGAACTCGATCGTCTCCCCCGGCTGGTGAGCCCGGATGGCGACGATCATGCCGATCCCGTCGGTGACGGTGACGTCTCCCACCTTGGTCACCCGGTCGCCGTCCTTGAGTCCACCGGCGGCAGCCGGAGAGCCGGCGTCGACCACCGAGATCAGCGCTCCGTTGTGGTCGGCGGCCTGCACGTCGACGGAGGCTCCCACGATCGGGTAGGTCGCCTTGCCTGTCTTCAGGATCTGCGCCGCGGTCACCTTGACCTGGTCGATCGGGATCGCGAAGCCGACGCCGATGCTGCCGCCCTCTCCGCCTTCTCCCCCACCGGCCGTAGCGATGGCCGAGTTGACCCCGATGACCTGGCCGACGAGGTTGACCAGCGGACCGCCCGAGTTGCCGGGGTTGATCGCCGCGTCGGTCTGGACGGCGTTGATGTAGGAGGTGTCGTCCTCGGTCTGCCCGGTGCTCACCGGGCGCTGGAGCGCACTGACGATGCCCGAGGTCACCGTGGAGCTGAGGCCCAGCGGCGACCCGATGGCGACGACGCCCTCGCCGATCCTCAGCCGGGACGTGCTGCCGAGCGAGGCCGGCTCGAGCTCCTTGACCTCGGGAACGTCGAGGACCGCGAGGTCGTAGACGGCGCTGCGGCCGATCACGTCGGCCTTGTAGCGGCGACCCTTGTGGTCGACCACCTCGATGCTGCCCTTGGCCTTGGCCGCGTCCGCCACGACGTGGTTGTTGGTCACCACGTGGCCGTTCCGGTCGAAGACGAACCCGGAGCCGGTCGCGGCGTCCTCGACGCCCTGGTACTCGGCGAAGATCTGGACCGTCGAGGGCAGCAGCGTCGCGGCCACCTTCACGATGCTGGCGTCGTCAGCCTCCAGGGGCGCGTCGGTCTCGATCGAGCCCGGGTCGAGCCCACCGCCGGCCAGGCTGGACATGTCGTCCTGGTCCTCGAGCACGCCGCCCGCATAGCCCCCCAGCACGCCGAGCAGGAACGCGACCGCGGCCGCGAGCGCCCAGATCGGGCCAGGGACGCGGCGTCGCGGCGAGGAGTCGGTCCGGGATGAGGGCGGTGGCGCAGGAGGGACATCGAACCCGGGCAGGGATCCGCCCGGCGGTGGCGGCACCAAGGGCGGCAGCGGAGCGGTGTCGGCTGCCGGAACCGGCGCGGCTGCGGGTGCGGGCATGCCCGGCAACGGCACCTCGGCCGTGTCCCGCTCGTCGTCGACAAGGTCTTCAGGGGACGGCTGCCCGGCCGGGGGCACGTCGGACGGTGGTGCCCAACGGGAGATCGGCCGCGACTGGTCGTCTTGTGGTTCCTGCGTCACGACACCCATTCTTCCCACCCGCACCAACAATCGGCAGCCCGGGTCTCGTGTCGGGTCGCCGCGCCGACGTTCAGCGGCGTACGTGGGCGACGACGGGAGCGCCCGGGGTGCCCGGGACCTGGGTGACCGCGGTGATCGGGAGATTCCTGGGGACCGGCGCGTCGGCCGGCGCGGCAGCGAAGGTGAACATGCCGAACACGGCGGCGCTGACGGCACCGCCACCGGCGGCGACCATCACCAACGTACGCCGCATCGACCGGGGGTCGGAGTAGGCCTCGTCGAGGTCGTCGGCCGGCCACACCGAGGCAGCCAGGGCGCCGCCACGGAGCGAGCCCTTCAGGTCAGCAGGCGCGGTGACTCCGGGGTCGACGCTGAGGCCGGCCAGGCGTCGCTTGAGCCAGCCCTCACGCTCCACGGCGCGGCGGCAGGCGCAGCACTCGTGCACGTGGGCCCAGGCCCGCTCCTCCTCCACTACGGGGAGCTGTCCGTCGAGAAGGGCGCTGGTGCGCGCGCCGAGGTGGTTGCCGAGAAGACTCATGAAGCCCCGCCCCACAACACCTTGGGCCCGGAGTGACGCAGTCGTCCCCCGCGCGGGGCGCGGTGGGCGAGGGCGTCACGGAGCATCGCCCGGCCGCGGTGGATACGCGAGCGGACGGTGCCGAGCTTGGCACCGAGGATCTCGGAGATCTCCTCGTAGGAGAGCCCCTCCACGTCACAGAGCACGACCGCGGCCCGGAAGTCGGGTGGCAGCGTGGCCAGCGCGCGCTCGATGTCGTCGTCGAAGCGCTGGTCGGTGTAGGCCACGTCCGGCGTCGGGCCGCTGCTCGTCAAGCGCGAGGCGCGCTCGTCGGAGAGGGCATCGAAGCGGATCCGCTGCTTACGACGGGCCTGGTCGAGGAAGAGGTTGGTGGTGATCCGGTGCAGCCAGCCCTCGAAGGTGCCGGGGCTGTAGGTGTCGAGAGAGCGGAAGACGCGCACGAAGACCTCTTGGGTGAGGTCCTCCGCGTCGTGGCGGTTGCCGGTGAGACGGTAAGCGAGCCGGTAGACCCGGTCGGAGTGCTTCTCCACGATCTCGTCCCACGTCGGAACACCCGGCTCTACGGTCGGGGTCTGCGTGGGCTCCGCGGTCATGGTGCTCCTGTCGTCTGTCTCGCTGATCGCTGACATCTCCTACGTTAGATCGCCTGGGACCCTGAAGGGCTGAGAGTTGCCTGTGAGGCTCCTATTTTTCCTCTTCCCGTGCTCTTCCAACGCACAAGTTGGATCAGGCGTTCCCGCACCGTTGCGCGAAACAGGTTAGGTTTTGCGGTGTGACCAGCCCTGTTTCGACCGCAAGTTGGACCTACGCCGACGAGTTCGTCGCGGAGGACGACCTCCTCGCAGCCGCCCGATCCCGGGCCGAGGAGGTCGGAGTCGCGCCGATCGGGCCCGGTGGCGGAGCGGCGCTGCGCTTCCTCGCCTCCGTCCTCGACGCGAAGAACGTCGTCGAGGTCGGCACCGGCACCGGTGTCTCCGGACTGTGGCTGCTGCGCGGCATGCGTCCCGAAGGGGTCCTGACCACCGTCGACATCGAGACCGAGCACCAGCGGCTGGCCCGGCAGAGCTTCACCGAGGCCGGCTTCGGCCAGCGGCAGGCTCGGTGCATCGCCGGCGCCGCCCTCGACGTGCTCCCCCGCCTCACGGACAACCACTACGACCTGGTCTTCGTGGACGGCGACAAGACCGAATACTCCGCCTACCTCGAGGAAGCACTGCGTCTGCTCCGTCCCGGCGGCGTCGTCGCCTTCGACAACGCGCTGTGGCACGACCGCGTGGCGGACCCGTCCGTGCGCGACGAGGAGACCGCCACCATCCGCGAGCTCAACCAGCGGGTCGCCGACAACGACGATCTGATCCCGCTGCTGCTCCCGGTGGGCGACGGCCTCCTGCTCGCGCGGAAGCTCGAGGCCTGAGCCTGCTTCCGGACGGGGCCTCAGGTCAGCACAAGTGAGTGGCGCACCAGTTGGCTCGGTCGTGGCTGTCGATCATCCGGTTGACGGCCTTGATCAGATTCCGAAGCGCGCTGAGCGCCTTGGCGTAGCGATGTGCACGGGCGTAGCTGACGAAGGCGGAGCGAGCCCTCTCGACCGTCTGGGCGGCCTGCCCGGAGCCGATGGCCTGCTGGATGGTGGACATCTCGTTGCTGACGGGCGCGATACGAGGCTTCCACGCCTTCCACGTGCGGTGTGAGCTCAAGTACGAGTACTTGCTGGTCAGCGCCGCGTTCGACTGCTTGATCTCGGCGAGATTCACACGGATCCCGCTCGCAGCCTGCGCCGGTTGCGACGCCATCGTGAGCAGTCCGAGCGGAAGCAGCAAGGCGGCGACGAGCACCAGGAGTCTGGCTCTCATGAAGAGTCCTTTCGACTAGGTGACCTACGGTCCGAGGTCGACCCACGATCGCAGGACCGAGTGTGCTGGCGCTCCCGTAGCCTGCCCGTACAAAACCCGTAGCCGAACCCCTGGGGAGAGTTGTTCGAACGGCGTTCGGATCACCCTCCCCAGGGTCACGACAGGCTCGCGGGCGTCAGGAGCCTACGCGCGCCAGCGGATCCTCACCGGCGAGCCAGGTGAGGAGGACCCGGGCACCGAAACCGGTGGGTCCGGGAGTGAGCTCGTGGACGTCGGCGTACGCGTCACCGCAGGCGACGTCGACGTGGGCCCACGGGACGCCACCGGTGAAGTGGTGCAGGAAGAGCGCGGCGGTGATGGCGCCGGGCCCACCGGGGGCGTTGTCGGCGTCGGCGACCTTCGAGGAGAGCTTGTCCTCGTAGTCGGCGACCAACGGCATCCGCCACAGCGTCTCGCCGGAGATCTCGGACGCCTCGGCCAACTGCGTGGCCAGCGCGTCGTCGTCGGCGAAGTAGCCGGCCATCGTCTGCCCGAGCGCCACCCGCATCGCACCGGTCAGGGTGGCGATGTCGACCAGGGCCGCCGGCTTGAGCTTGTCCACGGCGTACGCCATCGCGTCGGCCAGCACGAGCCGGCCCTCCGCATCGGTGTTGGTGACCTCGGAGGTGCGGCCGCCGTAGTGGGTGACCACATCGCCGGGGCGCATCGCCGAACCGGAGATGGAGTTCTCTGCGGCGGCGATGAGTCCGACGACCTTGACCGGGCAGCCGACCTCGGCCAGCGCCGCCATCACGGCAAGCACCACCGCGCCGCCGGTCATGTCCCGCTTCATGTTGAGCATGCCGTCGCTGGGCTTGATGTTGAGCCCACCGGTGTCGAAGGTGATGCCCTTGCCGACCAGCACCACCGTCGGCGTCTTCCTCGACGAGTTCAGCCGTCCGGTCTTGCGGGGGCTGTAGTCGAGCCGGATCAGCCTCGGCGGAGTCACCGAGCCCTGACCGACCGCGACGATGCCTCCGAAGCCGTCCTTCTCGAGCTCGCTCTCGTCCCAGACCGTGATCTGCAGACCCTTCTCGGCCGCGAGCTCTTCGGCCTGCTCCGCCAGCCAGACCGGGTTCTTCAAGTTGCTCGGGACCGAGGCGTAGAACCGCGCGCGCCTGCTGGCGCGCGCGATCGCCTGAGCCCGGTCCAACGCTGCCGCCTGGTCGTCGCCGAGGTCGGCCAGGGTGATCGTCTCCACCGGCTTCCACGGCGCGCCCTCGGAGCGCCAGTGGAAGAGGAAGGAACCCAGCGTCGCGCCGGCCACGAACGGCTCCAACCCGACCCCCGGGTCGGCCGCCGGAATGGTCGTGACCACCTCGGACCGATCCCGCACGGCGCGAGCCAGCGCGGCCCCCGCCCGCCGGAAGTCGTCGCGACGTTGCGCGCCGACACCGATCAGGAGGATCTGTCGCAGGGTGCCGGAGCCGGTGACGGCGTACGTCGTCACCTCACCGGCACTGCCGGTGGCACCTTCGAACTCGAGGTGACCCAGGAGGTCGTGCCGGTCGCCGAGGTCGGCGGCCCCGGGTCCGATGGTCAACACATCGTCGCCCGGAATGACCGGCAGCGCGATGATCTCGGCATCGAGGCGCTCCGGGCCGAGCGGGTTGAGCGTGAAGGTGGGCGGCCCGACCTGCGACGGCAGAGCCGGTGACGGCAGCGTTGTGGTCATCTACGCGTTCAGCCCAAGACCTTTGATCTCTTCGCCGAGCGCGGCGGCCTCTTCGGCGTTCAGTTCGACGACCAACCGGCCACCACCCTCGAGCGGGACGCGCATCACGATGCCCCGACCTTCCTTGGTGACCTCCAGCGGACCGTCTCCTGTCCGCGGCTTCATCGCCGCCATGCGGCACCTTCTTCCGTGTCTCGCGTGTCGGCGCTCACCTGCCGGATGGCCTCGGAGCGCGCATTGCACGTCCATTATCCCTCATCAGGTCCGCAGACCTGACGGCAAGGTGGGAGTTTCGGCGGGTTGACCTGCCTTCGAACCTGTCAGATGACCGAGGTTCCGTACGCCCAGGTCAGCCAGATCGCGAGGATCACCAGCGTGATGTGCACCACGATGGCCGCGCCGGACGACTCGTTGAACGCTCCGCCCCGGTCCCGACGGTCGCCTCCGACGGACCGATCATAGGCATCGTCGTAACGCTCGTCGTAGCGCTCGTCATAGCCGCGGTCGTAGGCGTCGTCGTGGTCGTAGCCCTGCGCGTACGCCGGGTCGTAGCCCTGGTCGTAGCCCTGGTCGTAGCCCTGGTCGTAGCCCTGCTCATAGCCCGCATAGGCAGGCTCGTCGCGATGCCCGGAGCCGGTCGAGGAGTAGCCCTGGTCCCGCTGACGTCGCCGCGGCTGGGCCTCGGGCGCGGGCGGGATCTGGGCCGGGGGCTCGACCCGTTCCCGGTCGCGGTCCTGCGGACCGTAGGACTCGAAGGAGTAGGGGTCGTACGCCTCGGGCTGCTGCTCGGTACGGCGGCCTGACGGCCGGCCCGGCGCCTGCGGTGAAGGCGCGGGCTGCGGTGCCGGTCGAGGGTCGGGCCGGGGCGCCGGGCGCGGCGCGCGCGGCGGACTCGGCGGGTTCGGCTGCTGGCCCGGGTAGTCGGAGTAGCTGCTGTCGCGCCGGTAGCGGCGGTCGGCGAACTCGTCCTGGCTGTCGTTGCGGCGGTCGTCGTAGCGATCGTCGTAGCCACGCGGGCGGCGCTGCGGCGGCTCCTGACGGCGGCCCCACGGGTCCTGGCCGCCGCGGCCCGGCTCGCCCTGACCCGGCTGCGGCTGCTCGGGCGCGGGACGCGGTGCCGGACGCTGAGGTTCCGGACGCTGAGGTGCCGGACGCTGGGGAGCCGGACGCTCACGCATCGGCTGCTCCGGGGCTCGCCGCTCCGGTCGCGCGGGCGCCGGGCGGTCCTGCCGCGGCCGGCCGGGGGCCTCCGGGGCCGGGGGCTGGGGCGCGGGCTGGTGACGTACGGGCTGCTGGGGAGCCGGCGGCTGCGGCGCGGCCGCCCGCCGCGGAGACCGCTGCGGGGAGGGCTGGGGTTGCGGCGTCGGCGGGGGCGGTGTCTGCCGCCCGGCCACGCGGCGACCGATCTGCCCGTCCCGCGTCGGCGCAGGAGCCGGGGCCGGAGCCGGGGCAGGAGCCGGGGCAGGAGCCGGGGCAGGAGCCGGGGCAGGAGCCGGGGCAGGAGGCGGAGCAGGCGAGGGATCCCGCTCGACCGGCGCCATCACGGCCGTCTCGTCGACACCCGATGCCGCTCGCCGGGGCTCGGGCCGGCGAGCGGCCGGTCGTCCCTGCTGGGCGACGGGTTGAGCGGCGGCCGGGGCGACGGGTTGAGGAACAGGCTGCTGAACCGGGCGGCGTGGGTCCGCGTAGCCCGCCCGGCCGTCAGGCTCGGCATAGTCGGCGTAGCCGGCCTGGTCATAACCGGTCTCGTCGTAGCCGTAGCCGTCCTCTGCGTACTCCTCGTCGTAGCCGTCGTAGCCGTCGTCGTAGTCGTTGCCATAGCCGTAGTCGTCGGGGCCGGCGGCCCCGGCGCGGTTCTCCTTGAGCCGACGGAAGAGCAGGTAGACGCCGGCGATCGCGGCGAGCCAGATCCCGAAGAGACCGATCACACCCGGGACGTCGCCGCCGAGGAAGAACGACGACGGCGAGACGAGGAAGAGGACCCAGACCAGGAGGCCGGCTGCGCCGGCGTACAGGTGGATCTTGGGCGGCAGCCCCGGCTCCCGCGGCTGCAGGAGATGGGGCTTCAGGTAGGTGAGCGCAACGATCACCGCGACCAGGGCGGTCACGGCGTAGACGAGTACGGCGGCGAAACTCACGGCAGCGATTCTGTCCTAGACGTCGGGCGAGCCCGAATCGGGCTCGGGCGTTGGTGATGTGAGTCCCCCGACTCCGACCTCGGCATCGGCATCCCCGGCCGCGGTCGACTCACGCCATTCTGCCTCCTCGGCAAGGCGGGCGATCAGAGCGTCCACCTCGTCCATCCGGTAGCCGCGGAAGGCCACCGAGAAACGTACGTGACGCAGGTCCGCCGCCTCCAGGACGCGGTCGCGGGGCACCAGAGCATCGGGCTGGTCGCCGTACTCCTCCCCCATCGGCGCGCCCGTCCCGGCGGCGACGAGGGCGACTCCTCCGAGAGCCAGCACGATGAGTGCCGCGAAGATCCAACCCATCGCCTCAGTCACGCGCCTTCAACATCAGCTCGACCGCCTCGTCCACGTCGTCGGTGAGGGTGATCATGTCCAGGTCGCTCTGCTTGATCCGGCCGTCGGCCAGCATGGTCTCGCGCATCCAGTCGAGCAGCCCCTGCCAGTGCTCCACGCCCATCAGCACGATCGGGAACTGGGTGATCTTCTTGGTCTGGGAGAGCGTCATCGCCTCGAAGAGCTCGTCCATGGTGCCGAGCCCGCCGGGCATGACGACGTAGCCCTGGGAGTACTTCACGAACATCATCTTCCGCACGAAGAAGTAGCGGAAGTTGAGCCCGAAGCTGACGTAGTCGTTGAGCCTGGCCTCGAAGGGCAGCTCGATGCCGAGGCCGATCGACTCGCCACCGGCCTCGAGAGCGCCCTTGTTGGCGGCCTCCATCGTGCCCGGGCCACCGCCGGTGATCACCACGAAACCGGCCTCGGCCAGACCACGGCCGATCGCCTCGGCCTGGGCGTAGGTCGGGTGGTCCTTGGGCGTGCGAGCCGAGCCGAAGACGCTGATCGCCGGGCCGATCTCGGAGAGGTCGTTGAACCCCTCGACGAACTCGGCCTGGATCTTCATGACCCGCCACGGGTCGGTGTGGACCCAGTCGCCGTGGCCGGAGCTGTCCAGCAGTCGCTGGTCGGTGGTGCTGCCGGCGGGGCGCCCCTTGGTGGGGCGTGGGCCGGAGCCGCTGCGTCGGGTCATGCGGTCAACCAATCACGAAGGGCCTGCTCGCAGGTGGTGATCTCGGAGATCCGCACGTGCTCGTCGGCCTTGTGGGCGAACATCGGGTCACCTGGACCATAGTTGACCGCCGGTATGCCGAGGACCGTGAACCGCGCCACATCGGTCCAGCCGAACTTGGGTCCCACCTCGCCGCCGACGGCGGCGATGAAGTCCTTCGCGGCGGGACGGTCCAGGCCCGGCAGCGCACCCGGGGCCGAGTCGGTCAGGGTGACGTCGTAGCCCTCGAAGAAGTCGGTCACGAAGGCCAGCGCCTCCTCCTCGCTCCGGTCCGGCGCGAAGCGGTAGTTGACCGTCACCACGCACTCGTCGGGGATCACATTGCCCGCCACTCCGCCCTTGACGAAGACCGCGTTCAGACCCTCGTGATACTCGAGGCCGTCGATGACCGGCTTGCGCGGGACGTACGCCTCCAGGCGGCGGAGCACCTCCCCGGCCTTGTGGATGGCGTTGACGCCGCGCCAGGCGCGGGCGCTGTGGGAGCGCTCGCCGGCGGTGCGTACCTCGACCCGAAGGGTGCCCTGGCAGCCTGCCTCGACACCGGCGTTCGAGGGCTCCATCAGGATCGCGAAGTCCCCGGCGAGGAGGTCGGGCTCACTGGCCGCGAGCTTGCCGAGGCCGTTGTGGACGGCCTCGATCTCCTCGGCGTCGTAGAAGACGTACGTCACGTCGCGGTTGGGCGTCAGAAGGGTGGCGGCGAGCTTGAGGATGACCGCGTCACCGGACTTCATGTCGCACGCGCCCAGGCCGTGCAGGATGCCGGTGGCCTCGTCGAGACGGCTCGGGAAGTTGCCGTTGACCGGCACCGTGTCGAGGTGGCCGGCGATGACCACGCGCTCGGGAAGGCCGAGGTCGGTGCGCGCCACGATCGAGTTGCCCCGCCGCTCGACGACGAGGTGGTCGTACGCAGCCAGCGCCCGCTCCACGGCGTCGGCCAGCTCGAGCTCGTCGAGGCTCACCGAGTTGATGTCCATCAGCTGCCGGGTCAGCGTCACCACGTCGGTCGTCAGGTCGATCTCGGGAGTGTCAGGACTGGTCACAGGCGCTAGTCAACCAGCCCTTCATGAGACTCCGCCCGGGGACCTCGACTCGCGCGCTAAATTCTCTAGTTAGCAACTTGACTTAGTGCAGAGAGGGTGTCGATGACCACCGTCCGACGTGAGCGCCTCTTCGACGAGTGCAGCCCGTTGCCGCTCTCCGGCGGCGGCACGCTGGCGCCGGTCGACGTCGCCTACGCCGCCTACGGCGACCTGGCGCCCACCCGCGACAACGTCGTCTTCATCGCCCACGCGCTCACCGGCGACGCCGAGGCTGCGACATGGTGGCCGACGATGGTGGGCCCGGGGCGGCCGGTCGACACGGACCGGTTCTTCGTGGTCTGCGCCAACCTCCTCGGCGGTTGCCGGGGCACCACCGGGCCGTCATCGACCGATCCCGCCACCAGCCGCGCCTGGGGCCTCTCGTTCCCCCAGATCGGCGTCGCCGACCTGGTCACCGTCCACCGCCGCCTGCTGGCCCACCTGGGCATCGAGAGACTCCATGCCGCCGTCGGAGGATCGCTCGGCGGCATGCAGGTCCTGCAGTGGGCCGCCGACGCGCCCGGCCAGATCGAGCGGGCCGTCCTGGTCGCCGCCTCCGCCCGGCTGAGCGCCCAGAACATCGCGCTCTCGCACGTCGCCCGGCAGGCGATCCTGCGTGACCCCGACTTCCGCGGCGGGCACTACCCGGACCACGGCGTCGTCCCCGCGAACGGGCTCGCGGTGGCGCGGATGCTCGGTCATGTCACCTACGTCTCCGAGCCGGGACTGGAGGCGAAATTCGGCCGCTCCCGGCGCGACGGTTCGGCGCCGGGGTTCGGGATCGACTTCGAGATCGAGAGCTATCTCGACCACCAGGCGAGCTCCTTCGTCGACCGCTTCGACGCGCTCTCCTACCTCTACCTCTCCCGTCTCCTCGACTACTTCGACCCCTTCGCCTCGGCGGGTTTCGCCGAGCGCATCCGGGACACCCGGTTCCAGGTCATCTCCTTCGACTCCGACTGGCGCTTCGCCACGTCCCACTCGGTCCTGATCGAGGAGGAGCTTCGCCGCGCCGGCGTCGACGTCGAGCGCCACGAGATCGCCTCGACCTGGGGCCACGACTCGTTCCTGCTCGACCCGCCCGGCTACCTCGACCTCGTCCGGACCTTCCTAGGAGACTCATGACCGACCATGCCTACGGCTTCAACACCCGTGCGATCCACGCCGGCAACATCCCCGATGCCGCCCACGGCGCCCGGGCGCTGCCGATCTACCAGACGGCGTCGTTCGTCTTCGACGACACCGCCGATGCCGCGGCACGATTCGCGCTGCAGAAGTACGGCAACATCTACACCCGCGTCGGCAACCCGACCGTCGCCGCGTTCGAGGAACGGCTCGCCTCGCTCGAGGGCGGGATCGGGGCGGTCGCCACCGCGTCGGGCCTCTCCGCGGAGTTCGTCACCTTCGCCTCCCTCGCCGGCGCCGGCGACCACATCGTCGCCTCGGCCCAGCTCTACGGCGGCTCGGTCACCCAGCTCGACGTCACCCTGCGCCGCTTCGGGGTGTCCACGACGTTCGTGTCCTCCTCCGACCCCGAGGCGTACGCAGCAGCCATCCGCCCCGAGACCAAGCTGGTCTTCGCCGAGACCGTCGCCAACCCGTCGGGCGACATCGCCGACCTGGCAGGGCTGGCCGATGTCGCGCACGCGCACGGGGTGCCGCTGGTCATCGACTCGACGATCCCGACGCCCTACCTCTCCCGGCCGATCGACTGGGGCGCCGACATCGTGGTGCACTCGGCGACCAAGTTCCTCGGCGGGCACGGGACCACGCTCGGCGGCGTCGTCGTCGAGTCGGGCCGCTTCACCTACTCTCCCGAGCGCTTCCCGCTCTTCCACGAGCCGGTCGAGCACTACGGCGGCCTGTCGTGGTGGGGCAACTTCGGGGAGTACGCCTTCCTCACCCGCCTCCGCGCCGAGCACCTGCGCAACGTCGGCGCGACCCTGAGCCCGCAGTCGGCGTGGCAGCTCGCCCTCGGCGTCGAGACCCTGGCGCTGCGGGTCCAGCGGCACGTGGAGAACGCGAGGATCGTCGCCGAGTGGCTCGATGCCGACCCACGGGTCGAGCACGTCCGCTGGGCCGGGCTGCCCGCTCATCCGCACCACGAACGGGCGCAGAAGTATCTCCCGCGAGGCCCTGGCAGCGTCTTCTCCTTCGACATCGCCGGCGGCCGAGCGGCCGGCGAGCGCTTCATCGAGTCGGTCGAGCTGGCCAGCCACCTGGCCAACATCGGCGACGCCAAGACCCTGGTGATCCACCCGGCATCCACCACGCACCGGCAGCTCAGCGAGTCGCGGCTGGCCGAGGCCGGGGTCTCCCCCGGCCTGGTGCGGATCAGCGTCGGCATCGAGGACGCCGACGACATCCTCTTCGACCTCGACCAGGCGCTCACCGCCGCCACGAAGGAGCCCTGATGACCACCATCACCCAGATTCCCCACGAGCCGACGGCACGCGAGCGGCAGGCGCTGCTCCGGGCCGCGAGGTCGATCGCGATCGTCGGCTTCTCGCCCAACACGGCCCGGTCGAGCTACTACGTCGCCACCTACCTCGCCCAGGACACCGACTACCGGCTCTACTTCATCAACCCGAACGCCGCGGGTCGCGAGGTGCTCGGCCACACCGTCTACGCCGGCCTCTCCGACCTCCCGGAGACTCCCGACGTCGTCGACGTGTTCCGCCGGGCCAGCGACCTGCCCGCGGTCGTCGATGAGGTGATCGCGCTGGGCTCGCCGGTGGTCTGGTTCCAGCTCGGACTGACCAACGACGAGGCTGCGGAGACAGCGCGCGCGGCCGGGCTGACGGTCGTCCAGAACCGCTGCCTCAAGATCGAGCACGCGCGCTTCCACGGCGGCCTGCACCTGGCCGGCTTCGACACCGGCGTGATCTCGGCACGCAAGACACGACGCTGACCTATTTAGTTGAGTAACTTACTGGGCTATAACTGGTTCATCACCTACCTCAGGAGACTCAGATGACCGAAACATCCGTCGACAACGGCGTCAACGTCGAGGCGCTCCTCGGCGCTCGGGCCGCCCTCCAGGAGACCCCGGAGGCGGCCAGGTTCACCTGGCGCGCGACCAACACGTGGGTCAAGGGCACCCACTCCAAGAGCAAGGTCGAGGGCTTCTTCGGCCTCGGCGAGGAGCAGGAGACCCAGCGCTCCTTCGAGTCCGACGGCGACCACCCGCCCCAGTTCGCCGCCGACAACCAGGGCCCCACGCCGGTCGAGACCGTCCTGGTCGCGCTCGGCGGCTGCCTGACGGCAGGCGTCGCCGCCGTCGCCCAGCAGCGCGGCATCCAGCTCAACTCCGTCACCGCGACCATCGAGGGTGACCACGACATCCGCGGCATCCTGGGTGCCGACGCGGACGTACGCAACGGCTTCACCGGCGTACGCGTGAACTACTCGATCGACGCCGACGCCTCCCCGGAGGACGTGGAGGCGCTGGTCGCGCAGTCGCAGAAGCGCTCGGCCGTCTTCGACATCCTCACCAACCCGACCGCGGTCAGCGTCTCGGTCTCATGAGCAGGGGTGTCCCGTCTCGCCGCACCACTGTCGCGGTGATCGGGGCGGGGCACAGTGGCCTCGCGGTGAGCCACCGACTCGGCGCCGAGGGGATCGACCATGTCGTCCTCGAGCGCGGGCAGGTCGCTCACTCGTGGCGCACCCAGCGCTGGGACTCGCTCCGCCTGCTGACCCCGGGCTGGATGAACCGGCTGCCCGGGCTCGCCGAGCCGCTGCTCGGCCCGGCGGAGGCCGACGAGTTCCTCAGCGCGGCGCAGGTCGCCTCGCTGGTCACCGGCTATGCCGACGTGATCGCGGCTCCGGTGCACGAGGGCGTCGAGGTCCACCGCGTCTCCCCTGGTCAGGACGGCTATCTGGTCGAGACCTCCGCGGGCCCGTGGTCCGCGGAGCACGTCGTGCTCGCCACCGGTTCCGTACGCGGCGTGGTCCCTGCCCTCGCCGCCGACCTCCCACCCGGCCTGCCCTCGGTGCACGCCATCGACTACCGGCGCCCCTCGCAGCTCCCGCCCGGCGGCGTGCTGGTCGTCGGGGCGGCCGCCAGCGGCGTACAGATCGCGGCGGAGCTGCAGGCCTCGGGCCGGCCGGTGACCCTGGCCGTCGGCGAGCACGTCCGGGTGCCGCGCCGCTACCGCGGGCGCGACATCTTCGCCTGGATCGAGGAGGCCGGCATCCTCGACGAGCGCTGGGACGAGCTCGACGACATCACCCGCGCCCGACGGCTCTCCTCCTTCCAGCTCGTCGGCGGCACCACCACGCTCGACCTCAACACGCTGCAGGAGGCGGGCGTGCGCGTGGTCGGCAAGCTGGCCGCGCTGCGCGACGGCGAGGCGCTCTTCTCGGGGTCGCTGGCCAATGTGGCGGCGCTCGCCGACCTCAAGGCCAACCGGCTGCTGGCCGGCATCGACGAGAGGTTCGGCGGGGCCGGCGAGCGGCTCGAGCCGACCCGCGTACCCGAGCCGCTGCTGTCGCTCTCGCTGACCTCCGGCGAGATCGGCTCCGTCGTCTGGGCGACCGGGATCAAGCCCGACCACGGGTTCCTCGACGCCGACGTCTTCGACCGCAAGGGCGCGATCCGCCACGACGGCGGCATCACCGACCTGCCCGGCCTCTACGTCACCGGCCTCCCCGTCCTTCGCCGTCGCCGCTCGACCTACATCGACGGCGCCCGCGAGGACTCCGCCGACCTGGTCTCCCACCTCTCCCAACGCCTCGCCGCCCGCCCGCCGAGTCGGCTCGTTCTGACCCAGAATCACGC
>NZ_JBHWLY010000036.1:0-59012 GCF_042730435.1 Nocardioides sp. NPDC059952
GCCGCTGCGGGGGGGCTGGGGGGTCGCCCCGCTCTTCCTTGGGGCTGCAACTTTAGTCCGGCGGCTATCGTCACTATCCCGAGGGCGTCCCGTCCCGACCCGGCGTGCGGGACGGGACGCCATCGGGAGCCCGTCAGGAGAGGGAGTAGGTCACCATCCGATGGATGCCCTGGTCCTGGGCGAACACGCCGCCGCCGAGCAGCTCCGCGGTCCTGTTGACCCCGAAGTCGTCGTAGTTCAGCGAGACCATCTCGTCGCCTCCGTCACCGTCCAGGTCGGCGGCGAGATAGTTCCGCCCGCCGAGCTGCAGGTCTCCACCCACGCTCGACTGGAACGACCAGCCGGACGTCAGGATCGACGGGTCCCAGGCGCCGACGCCGGACTCGGTACCACCGAGCAGCAGCCTGCGTCCGCCCGGGCCGGTGCCGGGCTCCACGAGCCGCAGCGGCGAGGTCACCGAGGCGTAGGTCTCGACCCCACCCGCCGCGAATCCGCTGAGTGCGCCGAAGCTGAGCTGGTACAACACGTCGTCGACGGTGAAGTAGTTACCGTGCGACCACGGGCTTCCGCCGATCTTCTGATGGAGCAGCTCGCCGGTGCGCCCGTCGCGGATCTCGATGACCACATGCGGCGTGACCGCCGTGTTGGGGAAGCCCGGGACCGTGCTCTGGATGAGCCAGGTGTGCACCACGGCGTGCCCGTCGGCGTACGGGATCTCCTTCGAGGCGAAGACCGCCTGGTCGAGCAGCGCACCGTGCATCAGCCCACCATCGGCGAGCTCGGGAGCATCCGGCGTGATCGTCCAGAGGGCCTTGCCGGCGCCGTCGAGAGCGACGCCCTGCTGCTTCGCGTCCGAACGCTGGAGACCGTCGACGCTGCCGTACTGCGTGTGCACCCGGCCCTCCGCGACCACGGTGTCGGAGAAGACGACGTCACCGGCGCTGGCGGGCGCAGCGTACGTCCACAGCGCCCTGCCGTTGCCGCGGTAGGCCCGCAGCGCGTCGGTGGGCACGAGGATCTCGGCCGCGTCGTCACCGGCGATGTCGGCGACGGTGACGGAGCGGACGTACTGCCCACCCCCGTCGATGGTGGCCTCGACCTTGCCGGTGGCGGCATCGAGCACCGCGATGGCGGTGTCGGCGGCGACCACGATCTCCGGGTCGCCGTCGCCGTCCACATCACCGGTCTCGATCCGGTGCACCTGGCCGGGCACCGTGGCCTCCCACAGCTGCCGCGGCTCACCGTCCTCGAGCGACGTTCCGGACCAGGCCCAGACACCGTGCGAGGTGCCGCCCGCGACGACGTCCGGGAGGCCGTCGCCGTCCACGTCGACGTCCTGCGCGTACGCGAGGTCGCCGCGCAGCGGGGTCAGAGCCGACTCCTTGCCCTTGCTCAGGCTGTAGGTGTGGATGTTCTGCCTCAGATCGATCGTACGCACCAGCGTGCTGCGCCCGGAACGGACGACCTCGTGGTCCAGCGGTGAGGCCGCCATGCCGGCCTGCCGCCAGCGCACCGTGCCGCTGCCGCTGAAGGCGGTCAGCGACCCGTACTGCAGGCCACTGAGGTTCTCCGCCCCGCTGCCGTCGGTGTCGTCCTGCGCGGACGCGATCAGCGTGCCGTCGACGATCGACAGCTCCCAGGCGCTGGGGCCGTTGCTGGCGTTGCCCGCCGCCCGCTTGGTGGTGTGCGACCAGCGCGTCACGGCCGGGTCGGTGCCGTCGAGCACGCGAACCGTCGACGCGTTGATCGTCAGGTTCGGCGCGAGCGTGGACTCGCTGACGGCGTACTCGTTGCCGCGACCACCACCCAGGTCACCGACCGTCATCGCGGTCGGGACTGCGTTGATCCGGGTGTCGCGGGTGGTGCGCTCACCGCTCGCCAGGGCGTAGGACGCGATCTGATACCTGATCCCGTCCGTCGGGTCGGCCTGCTCGAGAGCGACCAATCGGTCACGACCGGCATCGAGGTGGAGCTGACGGACGTACAGGTCGCTGTCCGACTGCCACCGCACGGAGCCATCGGCAACGTCGAGCACGAGCGTGCGGCCCCTGCCTGCGGCCTGGTCGGTCTTGTCGAGGTCCCACGCGGCAGCGACCATGCCGCCGCCGAGGTCGGTGATCGCGGCCCAGGCCGCGGAGGCGGCGGCCCCGGTGTCATGGGTCCAGGTCGACGCCGGCGTCAGCACGCCGTCCGCCGCCGCAAACCTCATGCCGGTGAGCGTGGCACTGCCGCCGGTGCTGCGGCCGTTGAGGCTCGGCGAGTCCGCCACCAGGAGCGTGTCGCCGACGACCTTGACGTGCGCGGCATAGCTGTAGAACTTCGACCACAGGGTCTCTCCGGTATCCCCGTCCAGGACCGTGACATAGGTGCCGACCTTGGCCGACCATCCCGGCGGTGCCGATCCGACGCTGGTGGAGAAGACCACGTCGTCCACACCATCGCCGGACAGGTCGCCGGTGTCGTAGCCCTGGTCGGAGCTGGCGGTGAACGGGCTCACCGCGTTGTAGCCGAGGACGAGGTGGGGACGGTAGAGCTCCTTCTCCCACGGCCGCCAACTGGTCACGCCCCACTCGGAGTACAGCGAGTCGGTGGTGCGCGTCCAGGCGGTGGCGCCGTCGGCGTCGTGCCGCTGCACGTTGCCGAGGCTGTGCAGCGTGAAGTAGTCGCCGCCGTCCGCAGCAGCCGTCACCCCCATTCCCTGTACGGCCTCGAGCGTGGACTCCTTGGTGAAGGTGACCGGGGTTTTCGGGTCGACCGGCGCCTCGGTGGAGTCCCCGTCCGCAGGCATGTCGGCTGCGTCGTCCCGCTCGGCGGGATCCTGCGGCGAGTCCTCACCGTAGACGTCCACCTGGGCGCTTGCGGTGAGCTCGGTGGCCTGGGCGCTGGTCAGAGTCATCGCCCCGTCGGCAGCGTCAGTGGTCTCGGCTGCGACCGCCTGGGGAGCGGCTGTTGCGGCGAGGCCCGCGGCCGCGAGCGTGGTGGCGAGGCGGATACCCCGCCTCATGGTTCGGTGGGTCATCACTGGTCTCCCTGTGCGAAGCGGATCGCCGAGCCGGCGGTGAGCACCGGCTGGTCGACGGAGTACTGGAGGGCGTCGGAACCGGCCTGGTTCTCGATGCCGACGGTGGCGCCGGCACCTTCGGCGGGAACCGACTTGTACTGCAGCGTCACGGAGCTGTCGGCCTCGTCGAAGACGGCCTCGAAGGTGACCCGGTCACCGGAGCCGTCCGCGACCAGCACGTTGTCCCACAGCACCGCGAACCGGCGGTCGCCGGTCGTGCCGACCGTGCCGGTGGTGACCTTGGACTTCTTGTCGAGCGCGAGGTCGTCCCAGTAGGCCGCGACGATCCCGTTGGGCACGTCGTTCGACGGCAGCGCGTCGTTGGCGTAGTCGCCGACGCGCGGGGCCAGGAAGTTCAGCAGGCCGTTGGTGGTCACTGCCACCTGGTTGTAGGAGACGCCGTAGAAGTCCACTGCGAAGGGCAGCGCAATGGTCTTCGCGTCCTCGTCGCCGCTGAGGGCGACGCGGTCCTTGCCCGCGACCCACGCGTAGGCGGTCGGGGCGCACGAGTGGCCGGAGCGGTCGGTGCGAGCGGGCAGGTCGAGCGTGGTGTTCTCGTCGCCGTCGACGGTCAGCCCTGCGGCGTACTCGCCGTTGCACCGCACCGGCTCGGACGGCGTCGCCGTCAGCGTGTAGTCGCCCTCGGCGACCTGCGGCAGCGTGAACCTACCGCCGGCGTCAGTGGTCACTGCGGCGATGGGCGTCGCCGCCACCGCGACCCTGACGCCGGCGAGGGGCTCACCCAAGACGTCGAGCACCGTGCCGGTCACTGCGTGGGCCGGAACGGCCGTGAGGGACACGTCCTGGGTGAGGTTCTGGTCGTCCGTGAGCTGGACGTCGGCGATGGTGCGCGTCGCGTAGCCATAGCCGCTGAGCGTGAAGTCGTACGTGCCGGGCAGCAGGTGGACGGTGTAGGTGCCGTCGGAGCCGGTCTTCACCGTACGGGTGGTGGCGCCGGTGATCTCGACGGTGACGTCGGGCAGCGCGGCGCCGGTCGCCTCGGCGGTGACGGTGCCGGTGACGGTGCCGGCGTCCTTCGGCGCGGCATCGATCGCGGCGAGCACGTCGAGCTTGCCCTCGCCCCAGACGTTGTTGGCGTCGGCGGTCCCGCCGCAGTGGGTGTCGTCGACGTCGCGGGCGGAGTCGTTCAGGGCGGCGCGGATCCCCGCGACGTCACCGGTCAGGGACGGCGCGGCGGACAGGAGCAGCGCAGCTGCACCGGCGACGTGCGGCGTCGCCATCGACGTACCGGAGATCGTGTTGTAGGACGAGCCCGGCCAGGTGGAGCGGACGTCGACGCCGGGCGCGGAGATGTCCGGCACCATCGACCCGTCGACCCGTGACGGACCGAATCCGGAGAACTTCGCGATCACCCCGTTGACGTCGTAGGCACCGACGCCGTAGACGGGCGCCTGGGAGCCGGGCGACTCGGCGGTCGAGCAGGTGACCCCGTTGCCGGAGTTGCCCGCGGCGAAGGCGTCGAAGATGCCGGCGGCGTTCCACGCCTCGACGGTTGCCTGGTAGAAGGTGGTGTGGCCGCCGCCCCAGGAGTTGTTCACGATGTCGGGTGCGAGCTCCGGGCGCGGGTTCTCGCCGTTGTGGTCCGTGGGTGCCATGACCCACTCGCCTGACCTGAGGAGCGACGAGTCCGAGCAGGACCTGGCCTCGCAACCCTTCGCCGCGATCCAGGTGGCGCCGGGCGCGACGCCGATACCGTCGGCGCCGACCATCGTGCCCATCGTGTGGGTGCCGTGCCCGTTGTTGTCGCACGGAGCGCCGTCGGTGCACGTCCCGGTGGGGTCGAAGAAGTTGTAGTCGTGCGTGAACGAGCCGTCGCCGTTGTTGCCCCGGTAGGACCCCACCAGAGCCGGGTGGTCGAACTGCACGCCCGAGTCGATGTTGGCGATGACGACGCCCTCACCGCGGTCGGCGTACTTCGACCACACCTGGTCGGCCTTGACGTCGGTGATGCCCCACTCAGGGGTCGCGGCCGTCTCGTCCTCGGTGGCGGCCTCCGGAGCACTGTCACCCTTCGGGGTGTCCAGGGCGTAGTGCTTCTCCTTGACCAGCTCGGCGACGTCGTTGCGCTGGGCGAGCTCGTCGACGAGTGCCTCGCCACCGGTGACCAGCACCGAGTTGGTGATCCAGAAGTCCTCGTGACCGACCTTGTGCGCGTCGAGGTAAGCGGTCAGCGACTTCTGGGCACGGTTGGCCCCGGCGCGCAGCGCACCGTAGGTCGCGGTGGCCTTGGCGTCCTTGCTCTTCTTGGCGCGGGACGGGGCCAGGTCGGCCTTGGCCTTCAGGACGACGAAGAAGGTCGCCTCGCCGCCGTCGGACACCGCCTTCTCCAGGGTCGGGTCGATCGTGACCGAAGACGGATTGGCGCCGGCGGACGGCGCGGCCACTGCGGTGACGGCGAGAGCCGGCCCTGTCAGCAAGGCGACCGCGGCGGTGCTCGCCAACGCTATGGGCGCGAACCGCCGCCGGCGGGAGGATGGGATCAAGCGCATCAGGGGGCTCCTCGGGATGATGTGGGCACCCGAGACGCTAGGAACCCGCCGTTACCGGCGCATTACTGCGATCCGGGCCGACGGCGACACGGGTCACCCGACTCAGGTGAGGCTCGCGATGGCACGGCGGCGCAGCGTGGTCGCGTCGGCGACACCAACCGGGGCCGCGAGCGAATCGCGCTTCCGAGAGGAGAATCATGACTCGCGAGTTCAACGGCAAGATCGAGCTGGATGTCCGGGACTCCCAGGGCGATTGGGAGGCTTTCCTGGCGAGCAAGGCGCCACAAGGCGCCCCCAACGTGCTCGTCGTGCTGTACGACGACACCGGCCAGGCCGCCTGGTCGCCCTACGGCGGCAGGATCAACATGCCGACGATGGATCGGTTGGCTGCGGACGGACTCACCTACACCCAGTGGCACACCACGGCGCTCTGCTCGCCGACGCGCTCGACGCTCCTGACCGGTCGGAACCACCATCTCAACGGGTTCGCGTCCATCTCCGAGTCGTCGACCGGGTTCCCCGGATACAGCTCCCACATCCCGCCGACCAACGCGACGATGGCGAGCGTGCTGCGCGAAGCCGGCTGGAGCACCTTCTGGATCGGCAAGAACCACAACGTTCCGATCGACGAGTGGACGACCGGCGCCTCCAAACGACGATGGCCGCTCGGACAGGGGTTCGACCAGTTCTACGGTTTCATCGGCGGCGAAACGAACAACTGGTATCCCTCCCTGGCTGAGGGAAATCGGTACATCGAGCAGCCCTACGCGCCCGACGAGGGCTACCACCTGTCCAAGGACCTGGCCGACCAGGCGCTACGAACGATCCGCGACAGCAAGCAGACCGAGCCCGACAAGCCCTGGTACCTGTGGTTCTGCCCGGGCGCCAACCACGCCCCGCACCACGCGCCCGCTGAGTACATCGAGAAGTACAAGGGCATGTTCGACGACGGCTACGAGGCGTACCGCGAGTGGGTGCTGCCGCGCATGATCGAGCGGGGCATCCTGCCGGAGGGCACCGAGCTGACGCCGCTCAACCCCATGCCTGAAGGCACCTTCACCGAGAGTGATGCCGTCCGGCCCTGGGACGAGCTGAACGAGAAGGAGAAGGCGATGTTCAGCCGCATGGCGGAGGTCTATGCCGCCATGTCGGAGTACACCGATGCCCAGGTGGGCCGGATCATCGACTACCTGGAGGAATCCGGCCAGCTCGAGAACACACTCATCCTCTACTGCGCCGACAACGGGGCGTCCGGCGAGGGTAGCCCGAACGGATCGGTCAACGAGGGCAAGGTCTTCGGCGGCTACCCCGACGACCTGGAGCAGAACCTGTCGATGGTCGACGAGCTCGGCGGCCCCAACACCTACGGTCACTACCCGACCGGCTGGGCAGCGGCCTTCTCGACGCCCTACCGGATGTTCAAGCGCTACACCTACCAGGGCGGCATCTGCGATCCGCTCGTCATCTCGTGGCCGGCGGGTATCAAGGCGCGGGGCGAGGTGCGGAACCAGTACCACCACTGCACCGACATCGTGCCGACGATCCTGGAGGCCTGCGGCGTGGAGTTCCCCGAGGTGTTCGAGGGCGTTGAGCAGACCCCGCTCTCCGGCGTGTCGATGGCCTACTCGTTCGACGACGCGGCCGCACCGACGACGAAGCAGACCCAGTACTACGAGATGTTCGGCAGCCGTGGCCTGTGGCACCAGGGGTGGAAGGCGGTCACCGAGCACGGGCCCGGCAACGGCCGCAGCGGCTTCGACAGCGACCGCTGGCAGCTCTTCCACACCGATGTCGACCGATCCGAGGCACACGATCTCGCCGAGCAGGAGCCCGATCGGCTCGAGCAGCTCAAGGCGCTGTGGATGGAGGAGGCGAAGGCAAACAACGTCCTGCCGCTCAACGACCTGCAGATCCTGGGCAACCCCGAGGACTTCGAGACCTTCGTCAAGATGGAGTTCCATGTGCCGGTGCCCCCGAGCGGGCAGTACACCTACTACCCCGGCACCTCCGAGATCCCGGAGCGGTCGGCGGCGAACGTCCATGGCGTGTCCTACAAGGCGCTCGCGGACGTCGAGCTGACGGACCGGTCCGAGGGGGTGCTGTTCGCCCACGGGTCACGGTTCGGCGGACATGCACTGTTCCTCAAGGACGGCCAGGTGACGTACGCCTACAACTTCCTCGGGATCCCGCCCGAGGATCGCATCTCCGCCCCTGTCCCCAGTGGCGGCCGGCACCTGATCGGCGTCGAGTTCGTCAAGGAGGAGCTCGGCCCGTACCGCGAGGGGCTCGGTCCGCTCCGGTTGTACATCGACGACGAACTCGTAGCAGAGCAGCGGATCCGCACCGTCCTGGGACACTTCTCGCTCTGCGGGGAGGGCCTGTGCATCGGCTACGACAGCGGTGACGCGGTCTCGCAGTCGTACGCAGGGTCGCGGTTCGAGTTCACCGGCGGCACTCTTCACAAGGTCATCTTCGATGTCGCCGACGACGCATACGTCGACGTCGAGGCGCACCTGGCAGCGGCGATGGCACGCGACTGAGCGGCGGGGATGGCTCGCGGTGAGCTGACGACGCGGTCAGACCAGCGCGGCGCGGGCCATCCGCAGGAGCACGGCGCGCGTGTCCTCCTCTGGAAGAACCCGGTTGTGAGGCGTGGAGTTGATCAGCCCGAAGACGCCGTGAGCCATGGCCCGGGCGGTGTCGGGGGTCAGCGCCGGGTTGCGGTCGCGGAGCTGGTCGGCCCAGAGGTCGACGTACTTGCGCTGCAGCGTGCGCACCTGCTCGCGCGCCTCGTGCGGGAGCGACTGCCAGTCGCGCTCCTGGACGACGATCAGGGCCCGGTCGCGCAGCGCGAAGTCGACGTGCCAGTCGATCAGCGCATCGATGGCGTCGGCGGTGCTCGACGCGCCCTTCACCCGGGCGCGTCCTTCGCGAAGCAGCTCCTGGGAGATCGAGACGAGCATCTCGGCGAGCATCGCGTCCTTGCTCGGGAAGTGCTTGTAGAGCGCCGGGCCGGAGATTCCGCAGGCAGCGCCGAGCTCGGAGACGGAGACACCGTGGAAGCCGCGGGCCGCGAAGAGCTCGGCCGCGGTGTCCAGGATCTGCTCGCGCCTGGTCTTCGTCGGGGCCGAGGTCATTCCATGAGGTTATCGCGTGCGGTCCAGAGGCATCTCACTCCTCGAGCAGATGGCGTGCTCGGAGCACCGCGTCGAGCGCGATCTCGACGTCGTCGACCTGGTCGCGGGCCGCCTCCCCGGTCTGCCCTTCGTCCGGCTGCTGAGGCAGGTCGCTCCGCAGCCGCCCCAGTAGTTGCTCACGCTCCGCGCCACGTAGGTGGAGCAGGACGGAGGCATCGCGGTCGACCGTCCAGCAGAGCTGGTGGAGCACCGCGAGCGAGTGGCCGCACACCGCATGCCAATGCCCGCACGTGCAGGTCACCACGAGCTCGTCGCCGTAGGGAACCAGCTCGACCCCGGCCTCCTCGGCATGCTCGGCCACATCCAGCGGCAGCTCGCCGACCAGGAGCGCCTCGGCCCTCGCGGCGGAGGCACCGAGGACCTCTGAGAGGGCGGCGACGGAGTCTCCGTCCAGCACCGGAACCGTGCCGCTCACCGTCCACAGCCCGCGCTCGTCATCGACCGCGGCCGCGAACCTTCCGGCCTCGACGACGAGCCCTCCGATCCGCCCCGAGCGGGCGAGCGAGCGTGCTCCGGAGAGCTGGTTGTCGTCGTACGCCAGCTCCTCGATCGCCCGCAGGAACGCGCGACCCCACCATGACTCGACCCGCACCATCCCACGCCGATGCGGCTCGCGGGCGAAGGTCAGCGCCTTCCTCATGAGGCGATCCGGCGACGTTTTCGGCGCTTCTGGGGGCCGAGCTTGACCAGCTCGCGAAGCTCGGCGTCGGACAGCTCGGTGAAGGCCGCCTCGCCGCCTCCGAGGACCGCGTCCGCGAGGACCCGCTTGCGCTGCAGCAGCTCCGCGACGCGCTCCTCGACGGTGCCTTGGGTGATGAGCCGATGCACCTGGACCGTACGCGTCTGGCCGATGCGGTGAGCCCGGTCGGTCGCCTGGTCCTCGACCGCCGGGTTCCACCACCGGTCGATGTGGATCACGTGGTCGGCGCGGGTGAGGTTGAGCCCGACCCCGCCGGCCTTGAGCGAGAGCAGGAAGACCGGCACCTCACCGCCCTGGAAGCGCTCGACCATGCGCGAGCGCTCCGGGACCGGGGTGCCGCCGTGCAGGAACTGGTGGGCGACACCGGAGGCGGCCCAGTGGGCCTCGAGAAGACGGGCCATCGCGACGTACTGGGTGAAGACCAGCACCGCCCCCGACTCGGCGAGCACGGTCGAGACCAGCTCGTCGAGGATGTCGATCTTCTGCGACCGCCCGGTGATCCGGCCGCCCTCCTGCTTCAAGAACTGCGCCGGGTGGTTGCAGATCTGCTTGAGCGCGGTGAGCAGGCTCAGAACCAGCCCTCGACGTTGCGGGTCGTCGGCGTCGAGCCGCTCGATCCTCTCCATAGCGTTTCGGACATACGCTTCGTACAACACGGTCTGCTCCCGGGTCAGGGACAGCAGATGGTCGGTCTCGGTCTTGGGCGGGAGCTCGGGAGCGACCCCGGGGTCCGACTTGCGGCGGCGCAGCAGGAACGGGCCGACCAGCGCCGCGAACTCCTTCGCCTTCCCGACATCCGCACCGGCCTCGATCTGGCTCGCCCAGGCGCGGCGGAAGGCAAGGCGACTGCCCAGCAGACCCGGCACGCACCAGTCCAGCAGTGCCCACAGCTCGGTCAGGTTGTTCTCCACCGGGGTGCCGGTCAGGGCCACCCGGGCGTGCGACGGGATCTCGCGGAGCGCCTTCGCGGTCGCGGACGCGGCATTCTTCACGTGCTGCGCCTCGTCGGCGACGACGAGCCCCCAGGGCACCGCCGTGAGCAGCTCGGTGTCGCGGCGCATCGTCCCGTACGTCGTCAGCACCACCCCGCTCGCGCCGTCGAGATCGCGCTCGGACCCGTGATGGCGGCGCACCTCGACCTCGGGCGCGAACCGGGCGAGCTCGGCCTCCCAGTTGCCCAGCAGGCTCGCCGGGCAGACCACCAGGGTCGGCCCGGGATGGTCGTTCTGGCGATGGAGATGCAACGCGATCGTCATCAGGGTCTTCCCGAGCCCCATGTCGTCGGCCAGGCAGCCACCGAGCCCGAGCGACGTGATCCCGGCCAGCCAGGTCAGTCCCTCGACCTGATAGCCCCGCAAGGTGGCGCTCAGCTCGGCGGGCACGTCGACAGCCGGCCCCTCGGTCGCCGCGATCACCTGGTCGCGAAGCCGCCCGATCGAGGCCCCGATGATCACCTTCTCGCCCGGCGCGGCCTCGGCGACCTCCGTCGGCACCTGACCGGTCAGCGCGACGGCCAGCGCCTCCCCACCGCTGATCCGCTTGAGCAGCCGCTTGCGCGCACGTCGGAGCACCGATGGATGGACGACCGCCCATGCCCCGCGCAGCCGCAGCACCGGCCCCGCGGCCGCCGCCAGGGCGTCCATCTCCGCAGCATCGAGCGGCTCGCCGCCGAGCGCCAGCTGCCACTGGAAGGCGAAGAGCCCCTTCTCCCCGAGCGGCGACTCCCGCATCAGATCCTCGCGTGCGGCGGACGAGGAGGACGGCACCCGGTCCACCGCCACCGACGTCGTCAGGTCGCGCGACAGCGAGCGCGGCCAGAGCACGTCCACTCCGCGCTCCTTGAGCCATTCGACCCCGTCCTCGAGCAGCCCGACGACCTCGTCGCTCGACAGCGTCAACGACTCGGGAACCGGCAGGTCGAGCAGCTTGTCGAGCACCGGCCACGCCTCCGCCGCGCCACGGAGAGCGACCTGCGCATGCGTACGCGCCCGCGGGCCGAATCCGTGGTTGTCGGCCTCGTCCCACAGCCGCGCGGCATCGGCCACGTGCAGCGGATCGGCCTCGTCGTGCACCTGCGGCACCAGCGTCAGCGACCCGGCGAGCAGGTCCTCCTCCGGCGCTTCGACCCGGAACGAGAGCCGCACCAGCGACGGCAACGAGGCCGTCACCGGCCCCTCATCGGTCCGGTAGCGCGCCAGCCGGGTCTGCAACGACTCCCGGAACGCGCTCGACCCGGATGCCTTCGGCGCCGAGGTCGGCACCGCGTCCGCGACCGCCGCCACGACCTCGCGCACCAGGAGCTCGGCCGCCTCACCGTCCAGGTCGTCATAGGCGCGCGAGGAGGCCAGCAGCCGCACCCGCTCCTCGTCCTCCGGCGTGTAGCGGACCGCCCACGAACCATCGGCGGGCTCCAGCTGCCCCGCGGCGACGAACCGGAGCCCGAGATGGGCTGCCGACGCGACCAGAGCGACCGAGGGATGCAGGTCGGAGGCTGCGTACGCCTTCTTCAGGACCGGCAGCGCGGCGCGCATCGGCAACGAAACCGACCGCCGCGAGTCCACGAACTCCACGGCCGAGTCCCGCGGCGGCTGCGCCGGGCGGAAGACCGCGCGGCCGGTCACGGGTACGAAGGACATGGACACGACCGTAGCCGCCACTACCGACAGGGTTTCTCATCCTCGAGGATGAGACACCCGCCCCCGAAGACTGAGGCGCACCGTGACCGTCGCTGCCACGGTGGCTGACATGACCGAGACCACGCACCCAGGCACCGCCCTCCCGCCCGGACAGCGGCGGATCGACTTCTTCCCACGCTTCGGCCGACGCGTCGACCAGCCCCCACCGACCGTGCCCGCACATCCGACAGTGGTCTTCGGTGGAGCGCTCACCACGCCGCTCGAAGTCGCCGTGGACGAGCTCGTCGACGCCGATCGTCGCGAGCTCGATGCCGACTTCCACTGCGTCGCCGGCTGGTCGGTGACCGGCCTCCACTGGGAGGGTGCCGCCTTCGCCGACGTCTACCAGAGGTACGTCGCACCGGCCGTCCCACCGGGCACGACCGTCACGCACGTGATGGTCCGCGGCCTCGACGGCGAACGCTTCGCGGCCCAGCTGGAAGATTTCCTGGCCGACGACGTCCTGCTCGCCGACCGGCTCGGTGGCCGGCCGCTCGACGGCGATCACGGCGCCCCGCTGCGACTGGTCAACCCGGCCCAGTACGGGTACGCCAACATCAAGCACGTGTGCCGCATCGATGTGCTCGACGGCCCGCCTCAGGCGGGCTCACCGGCCCTGGTGGACCGGTTGCTTCAGTCACACCCGCGGGCGCGGGTCTGGGAGGAGGAGCGCCACGGCACACTGCCCGGCTGGCTGATCCGCCCGGTCTACCGAGCGATCAAGACCTTCATGCTCGCCGCGGCCATTCGCCGCGGTAGGGCCGCGGGTGAGCCAGGTCACCAATCAAATGCAAAATAATGGCTAGGGGACGTAGCAACCCACACGTAGGCTGTCAACCCGTGACAGACATTTCTGCCAAGAAGGCCCCGGACGATCACCTCGACAAGAGCGTGCTGATCGTCGCAGGCGTCGTAGTGCTCGGATCGATCATGTCGATCCTCGACATCACCGTCGTCTCCGTCGCACTGGAGACCTTCCAGCGCGAGTTCGACGCCACCTCTGCCGAGGTCGCCTGGACGATGACCGGCTACACCCTCGCCCTGGCGACGGTGATCCCGCTGACCGGTTGGGCCGCCGACCGGTTCGGCACCAAACGCCTCTACATGACCGCGATCGTGCTCTTCGCGCTCGGCTCGGCGCTGTGCGCGCTGGCCACCACGCTGCCGATGCTGGTCGGCTTCCGCGTCCTCCAGGGCCTCGGCGGCGGCATGCTGATGCCGCTCGGCATGACGATCCTGACCCGCGCCGCCGGCCCCGAGCGGGTTGGTCGCGTGATGGCGATCCTGGGCGTACCCATGCTCCTCGGCCCGATCCTCGGCCCCATCATCGGTGGCGCGCTGATCGACTCGGCCTCGTGGCACTGGATCTTCCTGATCAACATCCCGATCGGCGTCATCGCCCTGGTCTACGCCTGGCGGGCGCTGCCCAAGGACCACGTCGAGCCGTCGCAGTCCTTCGACTTCCTCGGCATGGTGCTGCTGTCCCCGGGTCTGGCGCTGTTCCTCTACGGCGTCTCCTCCATCCCCGAGGCCGGCACGGTCCTGGACACCAAGGTGCTCTCCTTCATGGTCTCGGGCCTGGTGCTGATCGCCGCGTTCATCCCGTGGGCGCTGTCGTCCCGCAACGACCACCCGCTGATCGACGTACGCCTCTTCGGCAACAAGGAGCTCACCGTCGCGGTGATCACCCTGTCGATCTTCGCGATGGCCTTCTTCGGTGCCTCGCTGCTCTTCCCGCTCTACTACCAGCAGGTACGCGGCGAGGACGCCCTCCACGCCGGTCTGCTGCTGGCACCGCAGGGTCTGGGCGCGATGGTCACGATGCCGATCGCCGGCATGCTCGCCGACCGCACCGGGCCGGGCAAGATCGTGCTCAGCGGTCTCACCACGATCGCGGTGGGCATGTTCATGTTCTCGCGGCTCGACGAGGCCACGCCCTACTGGTACCTGCTCCTGTCACTGTTCATCATGGGCCTCGGCATGGGCGCGACGATGATGCCGACCTTCGCCGCCGCCCAGGCGACGCTGCGCGAGCACACCATCGCCCGAGGTACGACCCTGGTGAACATCGTCCAGCAGGTCGCCGCCTCCGCCGGCACCGCGCTCTTCTCGGTGCTGCTCACCAACGCGCTGTCCAGCAAGGACTCGATCTCCGCGGCCGGTGACCTCGCCGACAAGCTCGGGGTCCCCTCCGACGGCCTGGAGAAGTTCATGACCGACCCGGCCAACCAGCAGAAGGTCGGCGAGGCCGCCGCTTCGCTGGGTCTCGACCCAGCCAAGCTGCCCGAGCTCTTCAAGGCCATCCCGGCCGAGATGGCCGAGGCGTTCTCGACCACCTTCGTGATCGCCGCGATCCTGGTGCTGGTCACGCTCATCCCCGCGTGGTTCCTGCCGAAGAGCAAGGCCGAGCACGGAGCCGCCGCTCCGACGGTCCTCCACTGATCCGCTCACGCGCGTGTACGCAGGGCCGGGCTGCCGCTGGCAGCCCGGCCCTCGTCACGCTCATCTGCCTGTTCGCGTTGGGGGCGTGCGGTTCGTCTGCCTCGCCCCGTACCGACGACGCAGCGCCCGACCTCCCGCCGACCGACGGCGTCTTCGACTACCAGCTCGGCGGCACCGCCGATGAGCTGTCCGACGGCACCCGGATCGATGTGGTCGCCCGCGACGCCACCGCCGCGCCCCTCGACGGTGCCTACAACGTCTGCTACGTCAACGGCTTCCAGACCCAGCCCGGCGCCGACTGGTCCGAGCGCCCATCCGCGGTGCTGCGTGACGCCTCAGGCGACCCCGTACGCGACCCCGACTGGCCCGACGAGCTCATCCTCGACCCCTCCACCGCCTCGGCTCGCGAAGCGATCCTCGAGGTCGTCGCCCCGGTCATCTCGGACTGCGCGGAGGCCGGCTTCGACGCCGTCGAGATCGACAACCTCGACACCTGGACCCGCTTCGACGCGATCTCCCAGGAGGGCGCCTTCGCCCTGGCCGCGGCCTACGTCTCCGCCGCCCACGACCTCGGCCTCGCGATCGCCCAGAAGAACGCCGCCGAAGCCGCCCGCCCCGCCCACGACGACCTCGGCTTCGACTTCGCCGTCGTCGAGGAGTGCGGCGCCTACACCGAGTGCGCCGCTTACACCGACGTCTACGGAGCGCACGTACTCCAGATCGAATACCCCGACTCCCTCGCCGAAGCCGACCTCTCCTTCGAAGCCGTCTGCGCCGACCCCGCCCGCGCTCCGCTCACCATCCTCCGCGACCGCGACCTCGTCGGACAGGACAGTCCGGCGTACGTCTATGAGGCCTGCTGAACAGCCAGGAATGCGAAACCGTCGAAAACCAAGCCACACATGGTTTCATGGACGCATGGCGATCAACCGTCCCATCTCGGACGCATTCTAGGGCGCGCCACTCTTCCTCACCGCGTGCTCAGATGTGGTTTGCTTTCCCCTGTGACCGATCAGATCATGCCGCCCAACGCGTACGAGCTGTTCGCGCGTGTTCAGCAGGCAGCGGCAGACACTCCGTACAAGGTGGTCCCTACGGCGAAGGGATTCGACGTGGAGTTGGACGTCGCTGATGCGACCTGGTTCGGCCTCTTCAACAAGGCAGGACTCAAACACGCCTTCATTCATCACGTCGCCATTCCAGAGACCGGCACATACTCGGTGACAGACGACGCAAGAACCGTTGAATGGATTGCAGGAACTCCCAGAATCTCCTACGAGGCCAGCAGAGAGATTGGACGCATCAAGAAGGTATCGTTCAATCGAACGTATGCATTCAATGAGCAGGGCGAATTCGGCAAGGTCGTGGACTTTACGTTCAATTCCGAAGAGGGCCGCGCACTGATTGACTCCGCCGCAACGAACCTAGGATACCGGCAAGTTCGGGGCTCGATCGAAAAGGTCGGTCTCTTTATTGGCCTAGGGACCCTGGCCCTGCTCGTATTGATGGGCATCATCATCGGCGCTGTAATGCTGGTCCACTAAGGCTCTCGATCTGCGTCGCCATCACCAGACGGGGCAAGGACCTGGACGGTACTCATAAATTCTTGGAACTCGTCCTTCATCTGTTCCGACTGCCTATAGAGGCAGGTTAAGGAATAGATGATGACAAATCGCTTGATTGGATCGTTGACATCCACGATCCCGGTGATGGCTTGGAACCGGCGAAGGTCGAGTCGACGCCCTTCGTACGTCGCCGTCCCAGCAAGAGACTGTGCGATAGCGGGAGCGTGCGCTCTGCCGACCTCTGTTCGCTTAACGAGTTCTACATCAGTCGCGTCCTGTTCAAGAACCTCTAGCGACTCATCCGCGATCTGCTGGAACGACGCGGCATCAGTGCGCCATCCACCCGAGACGGTCAGCACGGGCGCGTACCCGTCCTGGAAACCGCGTCGAACGGCCGCAAATGCGGCGTTCGTTAACCCGAGTTCAGATGGATCTGATTGGACCCACTCGTCGTTCGGCATCCTGAATTGTATTGGAATGGGGAATGCCTCAAGCATCAGAAGAGCCCTCCGATCGCGTCGACCAAGTCTCCACCAGCAGCGGCCATCTCTCCGGGATCGATCGTAAAGTCGAGATCAACCTTGCCACCGAGTCCGAGGCCAACACCAAACTCGCCACCGATTGTGATCTTGCCGTCGTCCCAGCCAACCTCTGCGTCTGCTGCCGCACCGACACCTGCCCAGCCTTCGACACCCGCCGTGCCTCCAACGCCAGCAACATCTCCGCTTACCTTTGCATCGGCCCTTGCGCCTGCGAACGCCTCGCCACCAACATGCGCACCCTCCGAGAGGGTAACGCTGGCCGTGCCTTTGGCTTCAGCGGCCACCTCTGCGGATGCTTCCGCGTTGACCTCCGCGTAACCATACTCAGCACCAGATTTTCCTTCGACCCGGACTACGGTGGCCTTCGCGCCCAACTCCGCTTCAATCCCGTCACTAACGATCTTGGCTGATGCCTTGCCAGCGATCTCACCGACGATGACCTTGCCTTCGGCGTTGACCTTGACGTCACCCCAGTAGTCTTCGACCTTTCCCTCATAGCCCCATGCACGAAGCTTCCCTTCAACCGACCCGAGACTGATCTCGAACGGTGGCTTCTTCGAGCCATCCCTTCCCAGGAGATCGTCCTTGCCCATCCCCTGCCCGAACGTGTCGGACCAAGCTCCCCATTTGATCTTGGGGCCCTTGGCCTCAAACTCGGCATGGCCCATCTGTCCATGTTCCGTCTTGGCTCCAGGTAGGCCCCCGAGCTCATTTACACACGAGAGACCGGCCTTGTCGAGTGATTCACGAGCATCCTTGAGTACCTCGCGGGCCTCCTCCCGAAGCTTCTCCCCGGGGTCAACAAACGGCCCAGGCTGCGCGGGCCCAAACGACGGGACCGACGACGGATTGCATCGTTGTTGCTCAACCCATTTGTTGTACGAGGCGACCTGATCGTTGTATGCGGCGGTCGCGTCCCTGGTCGCCTTCTCGCCCTCGTTCCACTTGTCGATCGCAGACTGTGCATGCTCTTGGGCGATACCAAGCGCGTCGGCATATGAACTCAGACTGTCTCCGGAGGCCTTGAGCAGATCCTTATACGCGTCCCATTTCTTGACCTCAGCAGATCGGTTCTGAAGGTAGGTCGCCTTGCCATCTCCCCCTTGCCAAGTTGGGATCGCCATACCCTCAATGCTCTGAAGGATCCCGGCCACCCGCCTCCTCTCCTCGTGGAGCACGGCTGCCCGCTCGGCGATGGCGGACTTGTCGCCCTTGATCAGATCCGTCGCGTCGGTCGTGCTACCAAGCTCTGCGCCGTCTGGGAGGCTCATCCGTTCTCCTCAGAAGAAGGAAGTTGCCCGCTCGGGCCAGGCGCGGGGAAGCTGGGAAACGGTTGTGGTAACGAGGGGCTCGTCCCTGGGCCGTACGGGAACGATGAGCTCTGCCCTGGAGTGAAAGGACTTGGCCCCCACGGCCCGGGTGCCATCCGCCGGGCACTTTGCTCGTCGGCCTCCTCATAGTCAGCCGCCTTGCCCTTCAAGAACGTGGCTAGCGTATCGAGGCCGTCGCCGAGGGCGACGTGAGCGTTCCCGACCTGCTCCATCACAGCGGTAAGCCAGCCAGCCAACTCGACGTGGCCGAGAACGTCCGGCGAGAGCTGTGAATCCGGGACGCGAGACGTCCCGAGGTCGCCCTTCAGCGTGTCGTACTTGCCTGCAGTCCGTCGCAAGTCGTCGACGGTAACTTCGTAGCCGCTCACAGCGTCCTCCGATCAGGTTGATACCTGTCTTCTACCCGCACTTCTGAACTTCAAACATTCAAAGCACGAGAATCTCGAGAACGACGCAGCTCAGTGAGCCAGACCGAGACAAACCCACGAAGACGATTGTAAGGTGACGCGAGCCAACCGTCTCGGATTGAAGGACTCCAGTCATGTTCCGTCGCACCGCCCCTGCCTGTTTCTTCGCAGCGATCCTCGCGCTTGGCCTCTCCGGCTGCGGTGACGTCACGGTGTCCCAGGAGAAGGTCGAGAAGACTGTTTCCGACCAACTCGAGGCTCAGGTAGGACAGAGGCCCGACAAGATCGAATGCCCAGGTGACCTTTCTGGCAAGGTCGGCGAGACGATGAAGTGCATACTCACGGCAGGAGCGGACCAGCTCGGCGTGACCGTGAAGGTGACAGAGGTCGACGGCACTGATGTCAAGTTCGACATTCAGGTCGATGGACAGTAGACGGTCTCAAGGACGGGTCCGAGGCACCGAGTAACGCCTCGGACCAAACGGCACGAAATCCATCAGGCCTTGCCCTTCCCAGAGCCGTCGCCCTGCGAGTCATTGGGAACCCAGCCGCGCGAGGCGTTGGGATCCAGGACGTCGCTTGCGGTCTCGGTCCAGTCGTCGGTGTAGTCGGCTTCCCACTCCTGATTCTGGGTGCCGTTCTGGTCCCGCTTCTTGGCACCGCGGCCACCCGCTCCACCGGCTCCGCCGCGGCCACCAGCACCGCCCCGGCCGGCGCCACGTCCGCCAGCACCGGTGCCGCGCGCTCCGGCTCCCGTGCCACGGGCACTTGCACCGCGACCTCCAGCACCTGCTCCCGCGCGGGTACCGGCTGTGCCGGCTTTTGCGGCTGCGGAGCGGGCAGCGGCAGACCTGGACGCAGCGCCGGCAGTTGCTGCCTTCGCAGACGCACCAGCGGAGAGCTTGCTGGCGATCGCCTTGGCCACTCCAGCACCGAGCAGGGCACCGCCGCCGGCGATCGCGAGGGCGGACATTCCACCTGTACCGCCAGCCAGCGGCGCAAGGCCATCAGCGGTCTCGACCATCGCGTAGGAGGTCGCGGGAGCAGGGGTGCCGTCGGCGTTGATCCACTCGGTGCCGTTCCACTCTGGCTTGTTCTCGGCCTTGTGCGCCTCGATGTTGGCCTTCTCCTGAGCGATCAGTTCGTGGCCCCAGCCATCGGAGTAGAGGGTGCCGGAGTTGTACTTCGCCATGCGGGCCTCTGCGGCCGCTACCTGACTCGCCGACCCGGGAGTACCCGAACTGCCTGCAGGAACCGGATCAGAACCGCTGCCATCGTCATAGACAGCCCGGACCTTCGGCTCAGCATCGTCAACCGAAGTGTCGACGTCCTGCACCTGCTGCGAAGCGGCCCGCTCCGCATCGGCGATCGCGGCCTCCCGCGCGGCGTGGGCGGCACGATCAGCCTGGAGGGCCTTCTGGTTCTCCGTCGCCTGAGCTGCGTCTACTCCTGTCCCAGACTGGGCGTACTTCGGATCGGATGCATTCGGCGCGGCACCATGGGTCGCAGGCAGGGTTGCCTCGAGCCTGGCGTACTCGCGCATCGCAGTGGTGATCTTTGCTCGTACGTCCTGCATCGCCTCGACGGCTGCTTTGATCACTTCGCTCTTGTCGGTCGTCTTGTTGCCCGAAGCCTCCATGTTGCGACGAGCGGCTTGACCGGACATCGACGCCGCCGAGAAGCCGTCCTCTGCAGCCTTCCCGCTCTGGACGAGCACCGATCCAGACGTGCGGAACTGGCGCTCCGCCTCTCTCCAACTATCGATCAGCATGTCGATCGTGGACGGGTCCGCTCCGGAGACGTAGGTCCGAAGACGTTCCATCCATGGGCCTCGTGTTGACACGCGCTTTCCTCCCCGAGCGTTCGAGACAAGGGGTCCGATCGCCCCGCGATCCCATTAGACAACACATCCGACCAGGTCGTCACCGTCGTTCATCAGTTGCCCTAGAGTGCGGTCACATGAGGACGTCTCGGGCGATCGCGATCGCCGCTCTGACCCTGGTCTCCGCGACTGGTATCGCCGGGTGTGGAAATGACACGCCCACCACAGAGCCGACCACTGACGTATCGGCATCGGCGACGGCAGAGCCGTCCGGGTCTAGCAGTCCAGAGGTTCCGGCTGATTGGCAGGTCGCATCGGTAGAGGTAGCGCAGCTTCAGGTTCCCGCGAACTGGAACATCAGGTCCAGCGGTGATCTTTCGGTGAGCATGCGTGCGCCGGAGGACGCCATCGGCATCTCGCCTGGCGCAGCAATCTTCCAGGGCGGTGTACATGCGGGCGAAGGAGACGGCGAAGCGGCTGTTGACGCCCTTGCGGCCCTTGAGGAGAAAGCTCTGGCAGATGACGTTCAGAATCTGAAGCGCCTGCCGAATGAGACGATCAATGGGTCGACCTTCTATCACTTCCAAGGCGACACCGGACACGAGTGGGAGGACCACTACGGGACAGTGGTTCCCGGCGGCGATCACAGCGTGACAGTCACCTGGCGATTCACGAAGTCGGACATCGACCGCAAGGGCGCCGAGGCTCTGATCGCCGAGGTCATGCCGACGTACAAGGCTCTTTGATCCTGACTAAGCTCGTCAGATCATCGGGATCTTGCCGCCGATACCCTTGCTGAAGATCACGAGTGGGTTGCTCATCACGGCGAGGGCCTCGGCCATCTTCTTTGCGACGATCGCTGCGCCCTCGTCAGTCGCAGCAATGTCGTGGATAGCATCGTCAACGGCGCTGGCGTACTTCTCCAGGCCCTCAACGGTCTCCTTCTTCGCCTTACCGATGTTCTCGTGACCCTTGATCACCGCGTTGGCGAGCCACTCGCCCTTGGCTGAACCACCGAACGCGCTCGCTGCCGGGGCACGTCCGAGGTCGAGGCTATGAACCAGACCCTTCTGTTCCTCGAGGTCCCGGTGGACCTTGTTCAGATTGTCGTAGTCAACGGTGAGCTCGTCGCCGTCACCCATGGTCCGCCCTCCCGAGGCTTCCGATCGCACCCCCGGCGGGTGCCTCAGTAGGAGTAGTACACCACGCCTCACAGGGCGACGGGGAGGGATGCGTAGCCGCGGAGGATGCGGGTGGGGTGGCGTACGGCTTCGCCTTCGACATGCAGGTCGGGATAACGCTCGAACAAGAGACGGAGGCCCACGCGGGTCTCCAGGCGAGCGAGGCTGGCGCCGAGGCAGAAGTGGGCGCCGGCGGAGAAGGAGAGGTGCTGGTCGGCGTTGGCCCGCGTGATGTCGTACGTGTCGGGGTCCTCGAACACCGAAGGATCCCGGTTGGCGCCGCCGAGGACCACGGCTACAGCAGTGCCTCTCGCGACATCGACACCACCGACGCGAGTCGCCGCGTAGGCCTCGCGGACGGTGGCCATGACGGGCGGGTCCCAGCGCAGGGTCTCTTCGATGACACCGTCGACCAGGGACGGATCAGCGAGCAGGAGCGCGCGCTGGGCAGGATGCGCGTCGAGAGCGGCGACCGCGTTGCCGAGCAGGTTGACGGTGGTCTCGAAACCGGCCGCCAGCAACAACAGCCCGAGGGCGTGGAGCTCGATGTCGTCGAGGTCGCCGGCGATCACCAGGGCGCTGAGGAGGTCGTCGCCGGGGTCGGAGCGGAGGCGGCGTACGTGGTCCTCGAACCAGTGGTGCAGGGACCGCATCGCGGACTCGACCTGGGAGTAGTCCCGCCACGACAGCCCCGGATCGAGGATGGCGGCGGCCTGGTCACCCCAACGAAGGATGTCGGCACGATCCGCGGCAGGGACCCCCAACAGCTCGGCGATGACGGCGATCGGGAGCTTCGCGGCGTACTCCTCGATGATGTCGACCCGCCCCTCGCGCGGGTCGATCTCGTCGAGCAGGTCGCCGGCGACCGCGGTGACCATCTCGGCCATCGAGCTGATCCGGCGGGCGGTGAACGCCTTCGAGACGTGCTTGCGGTAGCGGGTGTGCAGGGGCGGGTCGACGGCGAGCATCGACGGCGGGTCGACCGGGCCCAGGGCGTCGGGCGCGCTCACCTTGCCGAGCAGCCAGCGCAGCGGCACGGGCAGCTCGCCCTGACCGTCACCGACGCCGAAGTCGCTGCTGCGCAGGATCTCGTTGGCGGCGGCGTACGAGACCGTGCCGGCCATGAACGGGTTCATGTGGATCGGGCCGCGCGCCCGCAGGCGCCGGTAGTCCGGCACCTCCTGCGACCACATCAGCTCGGCGAGCGGGTCGCCGCGCCTCGACGCGAAGCTCAGCACCGCGCGATTGATGCCCTGGGAGAGGGCCCAGCGGGCGTACGACCTCGGCAGCTCACGCCGACGCATCGGCCAGCTCCTCGCTGAACTCGTGGGTGCCGATCCGGCCCATGAGCGGCACGAGGTCGGCCAGCAGGTCGGCGAAGGTCGCCTCGTAGTCCTCCTGCGAGAGCGCCGGGTCGAGCTGCGCCTGGAAGCGGATCCGCCACCGGTGGCGCAGGGCCTGGGCCAGCCTCTCGGGAGTGCCGAACGCCTCGGCATAGGCCGGTGACCAGGGCAGCCGGCGGGCGAACCCGGCGCGCAGCTCCGCCTCCGCCTCGTTCAGCAGCCGGTAGCGCTCATGGGTCTGGCTCCACGTCATCGTCCTCACCGTCTCCGTTGTCGTCGGGATGGGACCGACGCTACGGACCGACCACGCCCGGACGCATCGGACGCTGGCAGGCACCTGTGTTCCTACCCTGGTAGGAGGCCGGCCGCCTGCCACGGTCGGATGCGACCCGGGTCACGCCTTCCTAGACTGAAGGGCATGAGTGTCCAGAGCCTCGCTCGCGATGTGCGTGACTTCCTGGACCGTCGCGTACGCAGTAAGGACCTCGACATCCCCTGGTGGGCGCCGCTGCTGTCCGCCGCCGCGCTCGTCGGAGTGGTCACGGTGGCGGTGCTCCAGCGCGAGGCCTCGGGACCGATGGTCCTGGCCGGCCTGGTCATCGTGGTCCCGTCGCTGAGCATCTTCTTCGTCCCGACCTCGGGTGAGTGGCTCAAGCACAACATGTGGGTCGTCGACGCGGTGCCGACGCTGGCCGGATCCGCGTGGCTGATGTCGCAGCCGGCGAGCTCGTTCTGGCCGCAGCACGACTTCGCGCCGGCCGTGCTGGTCCCGCTCACCCTCGAGATGGTCATCCGCGAAGGTCTCCGCACCGGGACCATCTACGGGATCGCGTCGGGGGTCGTGATGTGGGTCTTCGCCGCGGATACGCCGAGCGGGGTCGGGGTCCACTTCCTGCTGCTCTTCGTCGGCTGGGTGTGCGGGCTGATGATGCTCGCTCAGATGCGCGCGCTGCGCGCCGAGCGGCTCGCCCGGTCGCAGGAGCACGCCCGCGCGACCGAGGCCGAGCGCACCCGGATCGCTCGCGAGATCCACGACCTGGTCGGCCACTCGCTCTCGATCACGCTGCTGCACCTGACCGCGGCGCGGCGCTCGGTCGCCGAGGGCGACGACCCCGACGAGGCCGTGTCCGCGCTCACCGAGGCGGAGGCGGTCGGGCGCCGGGCGATGGCCGAGATCCGTCGCACGATGGGTGTGCTGTCGACCTCCGGCGCCGGGACGGCGCCGCTCCCCGGAGCCGCGGACGTGGTCCGGCTCGTGGAGGAGGGCCGCAGCGCGGGGCAGTCGATCACCTTCTCGTCGTCCGGGGATCTCTCCCGCATCGACGCCGGAGTCGGGCTCGGCATCTACCGGATCCTGCAGGAGTCGCTGGCCAACGCCATCCGGCATGCTCCCGGGGCGCCGGTCTCGGTCTCGTTGGCGGTCGCCGACGGCGTACGCCTCTCCGTGCAGAACCCGCTCGTCGGCAGCCGGCGAGGGGTCGGCGAGGGGTCCGGGCTGGCCGGCATGGCCGCCCGGGCCGAGCAGCTCCGCGGTCGGCTGTCCGCGGGAGCCGAGGAGTCGATGTGGAAGGTTGACCTGGTGATCCCACCGCACTGTCTCGTACGCAGGGCCCTGGCATGACGCCGGTCAACCCCGCCGCCAGTAGCACAGCGTCGCCGATCCGGGTGATCGTGGTCGACGACCAGGAGCTCGTACGCAGCGGCCTGCGCCGCATCCTGCGACGGCGCGACGGGCTGGAGATCGTCGCCGAGTGCGCCGACGGCTCCGAGGTCGTCGCGGCACTCGAGGCCAACCCTGCCGACGTCGTGGTCATGGACCTGCGGATGCGGCAGGTCGACGGGATCACCGCGACCGGTCTCCTGCGGGCACTCCCGGACGCACCGCCGGTGCTGGTGCTGACCACGTTCGACGAGGACGAGCTCGTCTCCGGCGCCCTCCGCGCCGGGGCCGCCGGCTTCATGCTCAAGGACTCGCCCGCCGAGGAGCTGGTCATGGCCGTACGCTCGGTCGCTCTCGGCGACGCCTGGCTCGACCCCGCCATCACCGGCCGCGTCCTGGCCACCTACCGCTCCGCCGTCGAGCCGGTCGCGTCGAGCGCCGTCGAGGTCTCCGAGCTCACCGACCGCGAGCTCGAGGTCCTCCGCGGTCTCGCCTCCGGCTGGACCAACTCCGAGATCGCCGAACGTCTGGTCATCTCCGAGCTCACCGTCAAGTCCCACATCGGCCGGATCTTCGCCAAGCTCGACCTCCGCGACCGCGCCGCCGCCATCGTCTTCGCGTACGACCACGGCATCGTCCGGCCAGCGATCTGAGGGATGTGTTCCTTCGTCAAGGTATGCAGCCGGGGGAACACATCCCGCGCGGAGGTCCGCTAGGGATGTGGCCTTTGGTCTGCATACCTTGACGAAGGAACAAGCCGACGCGCCCTACGTCGTCGTCGCCAGCACCAACGGACTCACCGAGCCGGCGCCGGCGTCGAGGAGGGCCCGGGCGGCGAGGGTGACGGTCCAGCCGGTCGCGATGCGGTCGTCGATGAGGAGTACGTCGGCACCGGCCGGGACGTCGGCGTGGAGCGAGAAACGGCGGCCGATGGCGGCGACGCGCTGGGCGGAGTTGGAGGCGCCCTGGCCGGGGCCGACGTCGGGGTCGACGATGGCCCACGAGCCGAGGACGGGGACGCGGAGATAGCGCGAGAGGCCTTCGGCGAAGTCGCGGGTGAGGGTGGGGCGGGTGGCGGACTCGACGTAGACGATGCCACCGACCCGGGGCTGCCAGTCAGCCAGGACCTCGACCACCGCCCGCACGAGCGGCACCGGAACCGGGCCGTCCTGGGCGGGTTCGCGGAAGAGGTCGCGCAGCGCCTGGCCGTAGCCGAGGTCGGTCAGCCGCGCGACCGCGCGCCCCTCGAGCGGGCCGTCCTTGATCTTGCCCTTCAGTGAGATGCCGAGCCGGTCGAGGCCGGTGGGCCACATCTTCTTCGGCTCCACGACCACCCCGGGACGAGACAACCGCGCCGAGGCCTCTTCGACCGCACCCTCGGAGACCGACGACGTCACCGCGAAGCCACCGCAGTTGTCGCACCGACCGCAGTCCACGGCACCGGGATCGTCGAGCTGCTCGCGCAGGAACCGCATCCGGCACTGGTCGGTCGAGATGTAGGAGAGCATCGCGTCCTGCTCCCGGCGCCTGGCCTCGGCGACCCGCTCATACCTCTCCGCGTCGTAGTCCCACGGGACACCGGTCGCCTCCCAGCCACCGCCGACCCGGCGGGCGGCGCCGTCGACGTCGAGCACCTTGAGCATCTGCTCCAGGCGTGACCGCGACAGGTCGACGTACGTCTCCAACGCCTGTGTCGACAGCGCCCGGCCCGCCTCCGACAGGACCCCGAGGGTCTGGCGCACCTGCTCCTCACGCGGGAAGGCGAGGGAGGCGAAGTAGGCCCAGATGTCGCGGTCCTCGATGCCGGGAAGCAGCACGACGGAGGCGTCGGAGGTGCCACGCCCGGCACGCCCGACCTGCTGGTAGTAGGAGACCGGCGAGGAGGGCGCGCCCATGTTGACCACGAACCCGAGCGTCGCGTCGAAGCCCATCCCGAGCGCCGAGGTCGCCACCAGCGCCTTGACCTTCCCCGCGGCCAGGGACTCCTCCAGGTCGGCCCGCTCGGCCGCCTCCGTGCGTCCCGAGTAGGCGGCCACGTCGTGACCGCGCGAGCGCAGATAGTCGGCGATCTCCTCGGTCGCGGCCACGGTCAGGCAGTACACGATGCCCGAGCCGGGCTGCTCGGAAAGGTGGTCGGAGAGCCAGGCGAGCCGCTGCTCGGGGGTCTTCAGCGTGACCACCCCGAGCCGCAGCGACTCCCGGTCCAGCGATCCACGCAGCACCAGAACCCCCGAACCCATCTGCTCGGCGACGTCCGCGGTCACCCGAGAGTTGGCGGTCGCGGTCGTCGCGAGCACCGGGATCCCGTCGGGAAGATCGGCCAGCAGCGTACGGATCCGGCGGTAGTCGGGCCGGAAGTCGTGCCCCCAGTCGGAGATGCAGTGGGCCTCGTCGACCACCAGCAGGCCACACTCGGCAGCCAACCGGGGCAGCACCGCGTCGCGGAACTTCGGGTTGTTGAGCCGCTCGGGGGAGACCAGCAGGACATCCACCTCACCGGCATGGATGGCCTCCTCGATCGAGATCCAGTCCTCCGGGTTGGTCGAGTTGATCGTCACCGCCCTGATCCCGGCCCGCTGGGCAGCCGCGATCTGGTTGCGCATCAGCGCGAGCAGCGGCGAGACGATCACCGTCGGCCCGAGGCCCGCCTCGCGGAGCAGCAGCGTCGCCACGAAGTAGACCGCCGACTTCCCCCACCCGGTCTTCTGCACGACCAGCGCCCGGCGACGCTCGACGGCGAGCGCCGAGATCGCCGACCACTGGTCCTCGCGCAGCGTCGCGTCGTCGCGGCCCACCAGGGCACGCAGATGTGCCTCAGCACGAGAACGTACGTCGCCAGCCGGATCCGTCATGACCACATGTCTATCAGTCACCTCCGACAGAGCCGCCCAGCTCCAGCCGCGGCCAGTCGGCCAGGTCACCGAGCATCTGCCGGTCATGAGTGGCGACGACCACGGCCGCCGAGGTGGCCCGCAGCGCCGCCGTCAGTTCGTCCACCAGCCCTGCCGAGAGATGGTTGGTCGGCTCGTCCAGGATCAGCAGATGCGGGAGCGAGGCGAGCCGCATCGCCAGCTCGAGCCGCCGCTGCTGCCCCTGGGACAACCGCGAAGCAGGCGTACGCCGCGCCTCCGCGTCCACCAGCCCGGTCGACCGGAGCGAGGGGATCGCCCGCTCCGGCACCATCCCGGCGGTGACCAGCTGTCCACAGTGCCCGGCGTAGACCTCCGCCGCCGTCAGACCCGGCGCCCACTCGGGCTCCTCCTGACCGACGAGCGCGACCCGCACCCCCGACGAGGTCCGGACCGACCCCGCGGCAGGCACGAGCAACCCGCCCAGTACCTGCAGCAACGTCGACTTGCCGGCACCGTTCGGCCCGGTGACCAGCAGCCGGTCACCAGCAGCGATCTCCAGGGAAACGGGTGCTCCCAGACGATCCGGCTCCGACACCTCGTCACACCGCAGCAGCGTGCCGGCCCCCGGTGAGAGCGTCGGGAAGCCGAGGGACATCGGCGGCTCCGGCACAGAGATGCGGTACGCCTCGAGTGCCGCGAGGTCACGGTTGAAGGAGCGCACCACGCCGGGTGCCCGGGTCTGTCGCTGATGTTTGCCGGTGCCCTTCGGCGGGCGCCAGCCGGTGCTCAGCCGGTCCCGCGCCGCCGAGACCGAGTCCTGCAGCCGCCGATGCTCCTCCTGCTGAGCCGCGTAGTCCTGCTCCCAGCGTTCCCGGTCGCGGCGCCGGCCCTCCTGCCAGCCCTGATATCCCCCGGCGTACGTCCGTGCCCGGCCGTCCTCGCTCGGATCCAGGTCGAGGAACTCCTCGCCGACCTCGCGCAGCAGCGCGCGGTCGTGAGAGACGAGCACGACCCCGCCGGCGTGGGTACGGACCTGCTCGGTCAGGAACGCCAGCCCCGACGCGTCGAGATGGTTGGTCGGCTCGTCGAGCACGAGGAGGTCGTGGTGCGCCCCGAGCAGACAGGCCAGCCGCACCCGGTAGCGCTGGCCGACCGACAACGTCACCAGCTCGCGTTCAGGGTCGGTGCACGCGCCCAGCGCTTCGAGAGCAATCTGCACCCGGCGCTCGGCGTCCCAGGCGTCCAGCGTGGTCGCGCGCTCCAGCGCGGCGGCGTACGTCCCGTCCGAGTCCGTCGGATCCGACGACAGCGCCACGGCAGCCTCGTCGAGCGCCCGGAGCGCGTCGTGGGACTCCGCCAGTGCGGCGGAGGTGAGGGTGCCGACGGTGTCCCCAGGACGTACGTCCAGGGCTTGCCGTGCGATCCCGAGACTTCCGTGCCGCTGAACGCGCCCGGAGTCGGGTTCGAGCAGCCCGGCGAGGACATGGAGCAGCGTGGTCTTGCCCCGGCCGTTCTCGCCGACGATGGCCAACCGGGACCGGTGGGCGGCGGAGACGGTCAGGGAGACGCCGCTCAGGACGGGGCGACCGCCCCGGGTGACGGAGATGTCCTCGGCGCGCAGGTGGGCAGAGGTGTGGTGGGTCTGTACAGACACGACAGTGAACTTCCAGCTCGCATACGGGAGCCGGGAGCGCGATGGCAGCTACCCGGCAGATGGCCGGACAGCGGCGGGAGTATGCCTCGAAGCGCCGCCGTCAGGCGACGGGACGCAGGCGCATGTAGGCGATACCGGAGTACATGCCTCCAGGGTAGACAGCGACCACCCGTCCACGCGAACCGTTATTCACCCGAGCGCACAAGACAACACCGAGCCGGTGCTGTTGGTCCTCCCCCACGGGGACCCGCAGAACCGGCCCGGCGTGTCCAGTATGCGTCCTATCGCCGCACCGGCATAACCACACGCCCGAATTCGTACTTTAGTTACCCAAAGCGGTCGACGGCGCCGTCTCCGGTAGGAAACGACGCCGTCGAGCCACTCTGTTGTCAGTGTGGCGAGATCAGCTCACGGAGACCGCGGTCCACGTCGCCTCGACGGCCGCGACCTCGGGGCTGGAGGCACCGTAGAGGTCCGAGGCCGCCTGCACCGTCGCGTCGCGCGCGCCGGCGTAGTCGGTGGTCGAGGTGAAGTAGGTCGAGTTGGCACGGAACCAGATCTGCTCCGCCTTGTCGCGACCGATCCCGGCGATGGTCGAGCCGTCACAGGTCGTGCTCGAGTGCTCGACCCCACCGATCGTCTTCGAACCGGAACCCTCGGAGAGCAGGTAGAAGAAGTGGTTGCCGACACCGCTGGAGTAGTGGACGTCGAGGTCACCGGTCGAGGACGACCAGCAGTTGACCGAGTTGCCGTCGAAGGACGGGTTGTCCATCCGACGCAGCGGGTCGCCGCCGTCGAGGATGAAGGACTCACCGATCAGGTAGTCGCCCTGGTCCTCGGCGCTGTCCGCGTAGAACTCGACCGCCGTCCCGAAGATGTCCGAGGTGGACTCGTTGAGCCCACCGGACTCACCGGAGTACTCCAGGCCGGAGGTGTTCTCGGTGACGCCGTGCGTCATCTCGTGGCCCGCGACGTCCAGCGAGACGAGCGGCCCGTAGCCGACACCGTCGCCGTCGCCGTACGTCATCTTCTCGCCGTCCCAGAAGGCGTTGACGTAGTCGTTGCCGTAGTGGACCCGGTTGTAGGAGCCCGAGCCGTCGCCGAAGATGCCGTCGCGGGCGTGGACGTTCTTGAAGTAGTCCCAGGTGACGTTGGTGCCGTACTGCGCATCGGCCGCCGCGGTCGCCCGGTCGTCGTTGGAACCGTTGCCGAAGGTCGTGGTCGGGCTCGTGACCACCGTCCCGGCCGCGCACCCGAACCCGAGGAGCTGGCACAGCAGGCTGTCCTCGGCGTTGTTCATGTCGGTCGTGTAGGTGCCGCCACGGGTCTCGTCGCGCAGCTCGTACTTCGAGCCGTTCTGCTTCACCTGCAGCGGGACGGTGCCGGAGTAGAGGGTGTTGCCCTCGCCGTCGATGGTGTGGATGCCCTCGACCCGGCGCAGCACCTTGCCGCTGTCCGCGTCGACGTACGTCGCGAGGCGGGACGGCGTGCCGTCGGCCTGCTTGCCCTTCGTGGTCACCCGCCACGCCAGCGTCGGCGAGCCCTCGACCGCGTCGACGACCAGCTCGGGAGCGTACTTCTTGTCGGTCTTGAGGCCCGTGATCGTCTTGGTGACGGCGTCCAGGGTCAGCGCGGCCTTCGTGGCCGCGGCCTCGGTGATGGCCGGCTTCACCGAGAGGTCGAGGACCTTGGTCAGCCCCTGGGAGACGGAGGTCAGGGTGCCGGACCTGCTCTGGTGGGCGACCAGGTCGCCGCCGACGACCTCGAGGCCCTCGTACGTCCGGTTCATCCGCACGTGGGTGGCTCCGTTGGTGTCCTTCAGGGTCACCACGGGCTCGAGCTCCTGGCCCGCGCCGACCTTCCAGGTCGACGGCTTGCTCGTCAGGGCGTTGATGGCCTTGTCCGCGATCGACTCGTCGTCGATCACCTTCTGGGCGGCCAGGGTCTCCGGCGTGATGGTGGAGGCGGAGTCGGCAGGGGTGGCGCCGGCTGGACTTCCGAAGGAGGCGATGAAGGCAGTTCCTGCAACGGCGACGGCGGTGGTGGCACCGGCCGCTCGAACGAATCTACGCATGGGGGTACTCCTCGAGATAAGGACCAGGATCGCCCCGGATCCTGCCACCCGATTCAGGTCCCCGACCGAACAATTTCCTGCAATGCAGCTTTATGAACAGGTCGTCCCGCGTAACTCGTTTACGTTGTTATCAAAGATTAACCAAACGCACCCGGGGGCATATCACCAGATGCGCACCCGGTCCTCCGGATCGAGCCACAGTCCGTCGCCCTGTGCAGTGCCGAAAACCTCGTGGAACTCGTCCAGGTTCCGCGCGATGTTGGCACGGAACTCCGGCGGGCTGTGCGGGTCGATCGTGAGGTACTGCTGCGCCTGCTCCTTGCGTCGCACCGTACGCCACACGTAGGCCCAGTTGAGGAAGAGCCGCTGCCGGTCGCCGACGCCCGCGGAACCGCCGGTCGCGAGCATGTAGGCGGTGTGCGCGATCGTCAGGCCACCCAGGTCACCGATGTTCTCGCCGACGGTCAGCGCGCCGTTGACGAACTCGCCCGGCAGGTCCCGCGGCGACAGCTTCGAGTACTGCTCGATGAGCGCCTTCGTCTTCACCTCGAAGGCCGCCTTGTCCTCCGGCGACCACCAGTCCTGCATGTTGCCGTCGCCGTCGAACTGGGCACCCTGGTCATCGAAGCCGTGCCCGACCTCGTGGCCGATGACCGCACCGATGCCGCCGTAGTTCTCCGCCGGGTGGGCGTCCTTGTCGAAGAAGGGACGCTGCAGGATGCCGGCCGGGAAGCAGATCTCGTTGGTGCCGGGGTTGTAGTAGGCGTTGACCGTCTGCGGCAGCATGAACCACTCGTCGCGGTCCACCGGTCCGCCGAGCTTGCCGAGCTGCCGGTCGGTCTCGAAGACGCTCGCCGCGGAGACGTTGCCGATCAGGTCGTCCTTGCTGATCTGCAGCGCCGAATAGTCCCGCCACCTCGACGGGTAGCCGATCTTCGGCGTGAACTTGTCGAGCTTCTCGTAGGCCTTCTCCTTGGTCTCCTCACCCATCCAGTCGAGCTCGGAGATCGACTTGCGGTAGGCCTCCAGGAGGTTGCGGACCAGCTCGTCCATCTGCGCCTTCGCCTCGGGCGGGAAGTGGCGCGCGGCGTACTCCTTGCCGACCGCCTCCCCGATCGCACCCTCGACGATCGCGACCCCGCGCTTCCAGCGTTCGCGCAGCTCAGGGGTGCCGTTGAGGGTGCGGCCGTAGAAGTCGAAGTTGGTCTCGACGAAGTCGTCGGTCAGGTAGGGCGCCGCCCAGCGCAGCACGTGGAAGTAGAGCCACGACTTCCAGTCGTCGATGTCGACCTCGCCGAGCACGGTCGAGAGGTGGGCGAAGAACGACGGCTGCCGCACGACCACCTCACCGAGCACCGCCTCGGTGGTCAGCTTCGAGCCGGAGAGGTTGCGGACGTACGCATCCCAGTTGAAGTTGGGGGCCAGCTCGCGCAGCTCGGCGAGGGTCAGCAGGTTGTAGGTCTTCTGCTTGTCACGGGTCTCCTCGCGCGCCCAGTGGCCCTCGGCCAGGCGGGTGTCGATCCGGATGATCGTCTCGGCGGCCGCACGCGGGTCGGGGTGCTCGGCGAGCTCGTAGAGGCGGGTCAGGTAGTCGGCGTACTTCGCCAGCACATCGGCGAACTTCTCGTCGAAGTAGTAGTCCTTGTCGGGCAGCCCGAGGCCGCCCTGGAGCAGGTTGAAGATGTAGCGGTCGGAGGCCTTGTCGTCGTTGTCGACGTAGGAACCGAACAGCCCGTGACCGCCGATCCGCTCGACCTCGCCCAGGAACGCCGCCAGGTCGTCCGCGTCGCGGAGCCCGTCCACGGCAGCCCTCAGACCATCAAGAGGACGTACGCCGCGCGCGGCCACCCCCTCCTCGTCCATGAAGCTCGCGAAGAGGTCACCGATCTTCTGGGCGTCGCTGCCCGGCTCGCCGCCGGATGCCGCGAGCTCCTCGATGATCGCGCGCACGTCCTTCTCGGCCTGGTCGGCGAGCATCACGAACGGCCCCCAGCTGGACCGGTCGGACGGAATCTCGACCTCCCGGAGCCAGGTGCCGTTGACGAACCCGAACAGGTCGTCCTGCGGCCGAATGCTGTCGTCCATGCCCGGGCGGGCGTCATCGAGGATCGTCACGCCCCCAGCGTAGATGCGGGGTCCCAAGCAGGTCTGCAACAACCCCGCATATGTGGGGTTGTTGCGCTGGATTGGTGAAGATCCGACGCGAGAATCCCGCACGTGCACGGTTCTGTTCGAGGTTGGAACAGGAGTTATCCACAGGGCTGCGGATTGAGGGCGACAGGCGGCACGTCGCGGACGACCGTTGCCTCCATGACAGTTGATCAGGCCTCCGAGGCCCCGTTCGACCCGATGCGGCCGTTCCTGCGTGCATCTGCGGCCGCGACCGGGAGCGTGAAGGAGCTGCGTACGCCTGCCTACAGGCGTCTGCTGCACGGCATCTACGTCTTGGCGACCGTCGAGGTGACACCGACCTTGATCGCTGAGGCCGCGCTGCTGCCGTTCGGGGAGGAGGCATGGGCGAGCCACGCCACCGCCGCCCGCGTGCTGAACCTGCCGATCCCGGCCCTGCCCGGCGAGCACGTCACCGTCGTCGACCGCCGCCGGCGTCGCGGTCGCAAGGACGTGACCTGCCACCTCGGCCGGAAGGGCTGGGTCAACGTGATCTCGGGCGTCCGCGTCTCCGCCCCGCAGCAGGTCTTCGTCGAGCTGGCCACCCAGCTGAGCCTGGTCGACCTGGTGATCGTCGGTGACCACATGGTGCGCAAAGGACTCGTCGACCTCGCGACGCTGCAGAGGTTCTGCGCTGACTCCTCCGGCCCCGGCGCTGTTCTCGCGCGCGTAGCCGCCGGCTACGTACGTGACGGGGTGGACTCTCCGATGGAGACCCGGCTCCGGCTGTTGATCGTCCTCGCCGGGCTTCCTGAACCCGAGGTCAACCTACTGGTCGGCGACGAGGTCGAGCGCCGGAAGTACGACCTCTCCTACCGTCGCTCGAAGACGATCCTCGAATACGACGGCCGCCAGCACGTCGAGCGTGTCGAGCAGTGGGAGGCCGATCTCGAGCGGCGCGAGGCGATCGACGACGACCAGTGGCGCATCATGGTCTTCGTCGCGAAGGACATCTACAGGTCGCCCGGCCGGACCCTGGAGCGGATCCAACGCGCCTTGCTCCTGCGCGGTGAGCCCGGTGTGCCGACGTCACTCACCGACACCTGGCGCGCCCACTTCCCCGGCTGGTCCTGAACAGAGCGCACGCAAGAATCGCGCATGTGCGGGGTTCTCACCCTGTGTGCCACCCCAGCCCCTGCAACTTCCATGCATATGCGGGAAAGTTGCCGGCACCGCACAGGATCAGCCCGGTTTGACGATGCGGTTCATCTCGAAGTGCATGGGGTCGGTCCACTTCCAGTTGCCGCCCCAGGTGAAGCCCCAGCGCTCGAAGATGGCGACGACGGTGCGGTCCATCTCCCCGACGGTGCCGCGCTGGTTGCCGGCGGTGTTGAGGTCGACGGCGGTGCCGAAGGCGTGGTTGGAGAGCTGGGTGGTGTTGGCGATGAAGCGGGGGTAGTAGCAGCCGGCGTACTGCGCGGGGTCGATCGTCTTGGCCAGGCCGCGGTCGACGACCTCCTGCAGCGCGGCGCGCAGCTGCGGGATCATCACCTTGTTGCAGGTCACCGAGCCGAGGATCGGCACCTGGGCGGTCACGATGTGGGAGCTCACCCAGCTCGAGGCGGGGGTGATGGTGCCGTCGCCGTTGGCCCGGTAGGTGTAGTTGCCGACGGCTTCGGCGACGGTGCCGACGACGTACGCCTTCTGGGGAGCGTTGGGGTCGAGACCCGCGCGGGCGACGACGTCGAGGCGCTGGACCGAGGCATCCGAGCCGACGACCTTCTGGATCGGCTTGACGACCCGGTTGGGGGCGATGGCGGCGGTGGAGACGATGAGCGCGTTGCCCTTCTCCATGCCCATCTCCTCGCCCCACTTGTGGTTGACGACAGCGGCGGCGAGGCCCGGCGGCTGGGGAGCGTACGCGCCGACGTGGACCGAGGTCGCATCCTTCTTCGACCCGAGGCGAACGAAGCCGTCCTTGTCGGCCGGGAGGTCCTCCTGGCGCTCGGGGTCGATCGCCACCTCACCACCGGCGACGCGCTGCCAGACCTCGTCGGAATCGGCGCTCTGGAACGGGGCGAAGTTGCGGTAGGTCGACGGGTCGACGGCGACCACCTTCACCAGCCGTCCCTCGACACTGACCTGGGCCATCGAGATCTGCTCGACACCGGAGACGCCGTCGAGTCCCCGGATCTTCTTGACGTCGCCGGAGGAGAGGGTGTCCTCGGAGAGGATCAGCAGGTCGGTGGAGTGCAGCGTGCCCTCGCGCTTGCCGGGGATGTCGACGGCGTGCGACGGGTCGGCGACGGGGCTCTCGTCCTTCGCGGGCCCGCCGCTGGCGCTGGGGCTGCTGCTCGGCGAGCCCGAGCCGGGCTTCGACGGCTCGCCCGCACAGGCTGCCAGGGTCACCACGAGGACCGCGCCGATCGCCGCGGTCGCTCTCAACGAGACCCTTCGCATCCTTTACCTCCCCGCAGGAAGGTTAGGCGAGGGCTGGTGAGCACCCAACTCACGGGTAACTCAGGCGAGGACGCGCGACAGCAGCCAGGCGATGTCGTCGGCGGTCTCGTCGGGCGACTTGGTGGGCTGCATGACGTGGCTGAGCACGACCCTCACGACCGTCTCGATGGCGACATCCGCCTGGTGGTCGCTCAGCCCGTGGTCGAACCTCTCGATGTGCTCGTGGATGATCTCGGTCGCGTAGCCGAGGAGCCCCTCGCTGTGACTGGTCAGATAGGGCAGCAGCTCGGTGTCGGCGCCATGGGTCGCCGAGACCACCGCGTGCAGCAGCTTGTTGTCCTGGGCACGGTCGAGGACGGCGTACGTCGCCTGGCGGATCGCCGGGAGGAAGTCGTCCTCCTGGTCGAAGGCCGCGCTCACGACGGCGAGGAACTGCTCGAGCTCACGCAGGATCAGCGACTTCGCCAGCGCCGGCTTGGCGCCGATGTCGTTGTAGACGGTCTGCCGGCTGACCCCGCACCGCTCAGCGATGCGCGACATCGTCACGCTCGCCCATCCCGTCTCGGTGGTCATCTCGACGGCAGCGTCGAGGATCCGCTGACGAGTGGTCGTCCCAGGTCTGCCGTCCCCCATGGGCGCCAAGTCTAGTAGCCGTCCGGCGCGGCCACGTGAACCAGCCCACATTGTTTTGCACCCAATACCCCCAGGGTGCAAGAATGCACTCTATGAGTGAAAGTGCAACGTCGTGAAGCGGCTCGAGGGGACCCCCAAGGCGATCCATCGCGCCGCGCTCGAGCTCACCGAGGAGTTCGGGTACGACGGGTGGACCATGGACCATCTCGCCGACCGCGTCGGCGTCTCGCGGCGTACGTTGTTCAACCACGTCCCGAGCAAGATGGACGCCGTCCTCGGCCCCGATCACGACCCGGACCCGGCGCTGGTCGCGACGTTCGTGGAGGGCGGGCCGACGGGCGAGCTGCGCGCCGACCTCTGCGCCCTGGTCCGCACGCTGCTCGAGGCCGACCACATCGACGGCGAGGAGCTCCGGCTCGTTCGGCACGTCCTCGTCCGCAACCCCCAGGTGCACGAGGCGGCGCACGGCCGTTTCGAGAAGGGCACCCACCACTTCGCCGAGATCCTCTCCGCGCGCGAGGGCAACAGCATGTCTCCGGAGCTCGCCGGAGTCCTCCTCAAGCTCGTGATCGTCGTCTTCGACGCCGCGCTCGACCGCTATCTCGAGAACCCGTCGGACGGCACCGTCGCCGACCACTTCACCCGGATCTTCGACGACCTCGTCGATCTCTTCTGACCTACCTAGGGAGAACCCCTGATGGCCAAGCTGCTCTATCGACTCGGAAAGACCGCCTACCGGCGATGGCCGGCGTTCATCGCCGCCTGGCTGGTCGTGATCATCGGCATCGGCGCGGTGGCGACCACGATGTCCAAGCCCATGTCCACCACCTTCACCATGCCCGGCCTCGAGTCGGTCGAGGCCGCCGAGGAGCTGCCCGAGATCATGGGCACCGAAGGCGGTTCGGTGCTCGACGCCGCCTCGATCGAGGTGGTCGTCGCCGCTCCCGAGGGCGAGACCCTCACGACTCCCGAGAACCAGGCGGCGGTGAACGACCTCGTCACGAAGCTCGCCGCGCTCGACGACGTACCCGACCAGATCTCCTACATCTGGACCCCGGAGATGGCCGAGGCCGCTGCCCCGGCGACCGCGAAGGCCATGTCGGCCGAGAGCGGTCAGGAGGTGACGACGCAGCAGGCGCTGCAGATGCTGCTCGGTCAGCTCCAGGCCCAGCCGACACTGTCCGAGAACGGCCGGATCGGCCTCATCTCGACCGAGTTCGAGGACCTCGAGGCGACCGACGTGACTCCCGAGATGCAGAAGGAGGTCACCGACGTCATCGAGACTGCGAACAAGGCTGGCGCCGAGGCCTCCGGCCTGCAGATCGAGGTGCGCGGCCAGGGCATGCAGGTCATGGAGATCGGCAGCGCCAGCTCGGAGCTGTTCGGCATCATCATCGCCCTGTTCATCCTGCTGATCACCTTCGGCTCGTTCGTGGCCGCCGGTCTCCCGATCATCACCGCGGGCGTCGGCGTCGGCATCGGCACGATGGGCATCACCGCCCTGACCGCCTTCACCGACGTCTCGTCGACCACCCCGATGCTCGCCACGATGATCGGCCTGGCGGTCGGGATCGACTACGCCCTCTTCATCCTGTCCCGCTACCGCAGCGAGCTCGACCACACCGACGACCGCGAGGAAGCGATCGGCATCGCGGTCGGCACCGCCGGCTCCGCGGTCGTCTTCGCCGGCCTGACCGTCGTCATCGCCCTCGCCGCGCTCAGCGTCGTCGGCATCCCGTTCCTGACCGCGATGGGCCTCGGCGCCGCCGTCACCGTCGTGGTCGCGGTCCTGGTCGCGCTCACCCTGCTGCCCGCGATCCTCGGTCTGTTCAAGTCGAAGGCCTTCGGCCTGACCGTACGCCGCTACAACCCGAAGCGTGAGGCCGACGGCCACATCCTCAACAACGGCGTACGTTGGGCCCGGTTCATCGGCAAGGCGCCGATCGTGTGGGTGCTGATCGCCGTCGTCGGCCTCGGTTCGCTGGCCATCCCGTTCAAGGACCTGCACCTGGGCATGCCGGGCGACGGCACCGCTCCGGAGGACAGCTCGCGCCGCCAGGCGGTGGAGCTGGTCGAGGAGGGCTTCGGCCCAGGCCGCCTCGACCCGATGATGCTCGTGGTCGACGCCCGCGACATGTCCGGCGACACGGCCGCGAAGCAGAAGGCGTACGCCGAGGTCGCCGACTGGGCCGCCTCGCTGGACGGCGTCGCCAAGGTGGTCCCGCCCTCGGGCAACGACAACGGCGCGGTCATCCTGATCGAGCCGGAGACCGCCCCGGAGGACGAGGCGACCGAGGATCTGCTCGCCGACCTGCGTGACGGCGAGGGCGCGATCGAGGAGGCGACCGGCACGGATCTCGCGGTCACCGGCACCTCGGCGATCATGTCCGACATCTCCGAGAAGCTCAACGACGCGCTGCTGCCCTACCTCGCGATCGTGATCGGCCTGGCGTTCATCCTGCTGATGCTCGTCTTCCGCTCGATCCTGGTGCCGCTGACCGCGACGCTCGGCTTCCTGCTCTCGGTCCTGGCCACGCTCGGGGCCACGGTCGCGATCTTCCAGGAGGGCGCCTTCGGCATCTTCGAGGGCCAGCCGATCGTCAGCTTCATCCCGATCTTCCTGATCGGGTTGGTCTTCGGGCTGGCGATGGACTACCAGGTCTTCCTGGTGACCCGGATCCGCGAGGCCCACGTCCACGGCGCCTCCTACCGCGAGGCGGTGGTCGACGGGTTCCGCAACTCGGCACGCGTCGTCACCGCCGCGGCGCTGATCATGACCGCGGTGTTCTCCGGCTTCATCCTGATGGACGACCCGATCATCAAGTCGATGGGCTTCGCGCTCTCGGCGGCGGTCCTCTTCGACGCCTTCGTGGTCCGGATGCTCCTCATCCCGACCTTGATGTACCTGATGAAGGAGAAGGCCTGGTGGCTGCCGAAGTGGCTCGACCGGATCCTCCCCAACGTCGACGTCGAGGGCGAGAGCCTCGAGCGGCACTACCTCACCGACCGCTACGCCGGCGAGCAGCGTGAACCGGAGCTCTCCAAGAGCTGACGTCTCCTGACGAAAGACAGCCCCCGATCTCGTACGAGGCCGGGGGCTGTCTCCTGTCCGAGGAGTCTACGGAACGGAGCCCGAGGCGAGAGGCACGAAGTCGACCTTCTCGCGCACGCCACAGTCCGGGCAGCACCAGTCGTCCGGCACATCCCTCCACGAGGTGCCGGCGGCGAACCCTTCGGCCTCGTTGCCCTCCTCCACCCGGTAGGTGTGGCCGCACCCGGGACAGCGGGCGGCCAGCACCTCCTGGCCGATGACCTGCGCGACGGTCTCGTCGCCGGCCTCGGCACGATCCGCGACCGGCGGCGGGTACTTCGCCAGGATCCGGTCACGCTTGCGCGGCAGGATGTTGGCCCGCGACATGTCGCCGTCGAAGTGCGCCAGCACCCTGGGGTCCATCACCCGGCGCCAGACCGGCGGCACGATCGCGAGCAGGATCATCCCGGCGTAGCCGGTCGGCAGCACCGGAGACTCCCGGTAGTCACGCAGGGTCTGGTAGCGGCGTACCGGGTTGGCGTGGTGGTCGCTGTGGCGCTGCAGGTGGTAGAGCAGCACGTTGGTGGCGATGTTGTTGGAGTTCCAGGAGTGGCTGGGGTCGACGCGCTCGTAGCGCCGGCCGACGCGTTGCCGCAGCATCCCGTAGTGCTCCATGTAGTTGATCACCTCGAGCAGCGAGAACCCGACGACCGCCTGGATCAGCAGGAAGGGGATCACCACCGGCCCGAGCCACCCGATCAGCGCACCCCAGAGCACGGCCGACATCAGCCAGGCGTTGAGTACGTCGTTGCCGATCCGGAACGGGTGCTGGTCGCGGCGGGCGTACCTCTTCTTCTCCAGCCTCCACGCGCTCGTCAGCGACCCCGCGACCGTGCGCGGCCAGAAGGTGTAGAAGGACTCGCCGACCTTGGCCGAGGCCGGGTCCTCGGGCGTCGCCACGCGGACGTGGTGGCCACGGTTGTGCTCGATGTAGAAGTGGCCGTAGAAGCTCTGCGCGAGCGCGACCTTGGAGAGCCAGCGCTCGACGTCCTCGCGCTTGTGGCCGAGCTCGTGGGCGGTGTTGATGCCGATGCCGCCGATGCAGCCGACCGAGATCGCCAGCCCGACCCGGTCGACCATGCTCAGCGTGTGGCCGTCGAGGGCGCCGTGGGCGGCGATCGCCATGCCGCCGAGGAAGACGGCGTACTGCAGCGGCAGGTAGGAGTAGACGATCCAGCGGTAGTACCTGTCGTTCTCCAGCGCCTCGATCATGTCGTCGGGCGGGTTGGACTGGTCGAGCCCCGCGAACAGGTCGATCGCCGGCACGACGATGAGGATGATGATCGGCCCGGTCCAGAGGAACGCGCCGATGTCGGTGAGATGCCAGCCGCCGATCGCGATGAAGCCGAGGATCGGAACCACCAGCCCCAGCAGCCACAGGTAGCGCTTCTTGTCACGCCAGCGATCGGTCGAGCCGTCGGGCACGGTGCTGTTGGCGATCTCCATCGGCGTCTCCCTTGACAAATCAGGATGATCTGTCAAGTGTCGTACGTCACGTCACCGGTTGTAAATAGGATGGGCCCATGACGACGAGCCTGCCCTTCGGCATCGACTTCGGCGGCACGGGCATCAAGGGTGCCCCGATCGATCTCGCGACCGGCGAGTTCGCCGAGGAACGCGTACGCATCCCGACACCCGAACGCTCCACCCCCGACGCCATCGCCGAGATCTTCGTGGACCTGCTCTCCCAGTTCCCGGACTACGACGGGAAGGTCGGTGTGACCGTCCCGGGCGTCGTACGTCACGGGGTCGTCCACTCCGCGGCCAACATCGACAAGTCCTGGATCGGCGCCGACGCGGACGCGATCTTCACCGCGGCCACCGGCCGGGACGTGCACGTGGTCAACGACGCCGACGCCGCCGGCCTGGCCGAAGTCCGCTACGGCGCCGCGCAGGGTCGCCGCGGGCTCGTCATCATGACCACCCTCGGCACCGGTATCGGCTCGGCACTCCTCTACGACGGCATGCTCGTGCCCAACACCGAGCTCGGCCACCTCGAGCTCGACGGCCACGACGCCGAGACCCGCGCCTCCAACATCGCCCGCAAGCGCGAGGAGCTCTCCTGGAAGCACTGGGCCAAGCGGCTGGAGAAGTACTACCGGCACCTGGAGATGCTCTTCTCGCCCGACCTATTCCTGGTCGGCGGAGGGGTCTCGAAGGAGGCGGCGGAATTCCTGCCGCTGCTCGACCTGGACACCGAGATCATTCCGGCGAAGCTGCTCAACACCGCCGGGGCCGTAGGGGCCGCGTTGTACGCCGAAGAGCTCGCCACCGACTGATCCCGGCGGCGGCTGTGGTCCTGGTGGGCCCGGGTGCATCGGGGGCATCGGGGGCATCGGCTGCATCGGCGGGGCCGGGCGATCCCACGGCGCGCCCGCCTTCTTCGTCTCCTTGACCTGGGCGAGGAACGCCTTGCGGTTCGCCCGCCGCAGCCGGCGAGCCTCGCGTCGGCGCCGTGACCACGGGCTGCGCAGCACCCGGAACGCTGCGTACGCCGCACCGGCGAGCACGAGCAGCGCGACCAGACCGGCGGCCAGCGCCCAGTCGGCCCGGGCGCTCACCCCGGCGGCGGTGGCCGAGGCGTCCTCGAGATGGCCGTTGTCCAGGTCGGCGCGGGCGCTGGCCGCGCCCAGGTCGAGGAACAGCACGAGCTCACCGAGCTCGGTCAGCGGGTTCTGCGTGCCGTCGACCGCGTTGACAGCGGCACCGACCGTTCTGGTTGCATCGGCGGCCTTCGGCAGCATCGTGGCGAGCTGCTGGTATTCGCCGGTGACGTTCGCCGTCTCGTAGGCCTTCTCGGCCGCTGCGGGCACCGGGATCCCGGCCGCCTCGGCCGCCTCCTGAACCGCGACCGCGTCCTTGCTGCTTCGCTCGACCATCTCGATGACGGTCTCCGCGCTGTGGAACTGCCAGAACGACATCGGGTCACGCACCCCTGCCGGAGGAACCCAGTCGCCATTGGCGCGGTCCAACGCTTCGTACTTCTTGCGGGCTTCGGAATGCTTCGTGAGCAGCTCTGCATCGGGCTTGTTGAGAACCCACGTGCGCAGCGCCTTCTCGGCCTTCTTCGGCGAGGCACCGTGTTTCACGGCCAGGTCGAGGAAGGTCGACCAGTCACCTGGACGCGGGTTGTCGCCGTCCGATGCGTTCGTGTAGGCAGTGCGCCCCCGATAGACATCACTCAGCAGTGCGGTGAGCTGCTTGTCCGAGAGATCGCCGACCATCGTGGAGACTGCGATGACGGAGGCCGAGTATCCGTAGACGTCGGACCCTTCGACAACCCCGCGGGAGTCCCAGAACGTGAGCGGGAAGGCGTCCTTGCTGCGGCGCTTGACCCGGTCATAGCTCTGCCCCTTCGCTCCGGTCTTCTCCGTGACCCGTTGGGCGATCATCTCCGTCAGCCCCTCGGAGAGCCATCGCCCCCTGACGGTGTCCGGGTTGATCCAGGCGTGGGTCATCTCGTGGTAGAGCACCGCGGCGTCGAGATCCTCGGAGACGACGATCTCGTCGGCCTCCGAGTCGAACCAGGCGTAGCCGATCGCCTCGGAGGAGACGTCCTCGCGGATGGTGTCGAGGCCGCCCGGCCACTCCTGCCCGATGGTCTCCTCGAGGACGGGGAGTCCGGCGCGTACCTGCTTCTTGGCGAACTCTCGCCACTCCTTGTCACCGGGGAAGCTCTGCAGCGACACCTCCGTGTCGCCGATGGCCACCTTCTCCTCGTCGTAGACCTTCGGGTCGCGCGCGGAAACGCCGCCCTCGACGAAATCGCCGCTGACCTTCCAGGTTGTCTTCTGTCCTTTGACCTTCTGCTTGAAGCCAGAGACCGAGGTGGTGAACTGCATCGACTTCGGCAGCACGACCTCGACGGTCACCTGACCGTCATCGCCGACGCCGATTACCGGGAAGACGGCGTAGCCCTCACCGATCCGGATGCGGTTCTTCTTCGCCCGGATCGGGGCGCTCGGCAGCTCGTACGTGTAGGTGACCGTGCGGGACTTGCCGTAGTAGAGGTTGGGGAACGACACCGAGGCGACCTCGATCCCCGTGCCCTTGACCTTCTCGGTGCTCACCGAGAGCTTCGAGCCGTTGCTGGTCGCTCTGACCTTCTCGGCACCAGCCGGGATCGGGATCGCGTGGCCGGTCAGGAAGTAGTAGGTCGTGGCCGTGCTCGGCTGCTGGTTGGTGACCGTGACCTCGGCCTTGACCTTGACGGTGCGGGCCTTCTCGTCGAGCACGTAGCGGGTGCGCGAGGACTCGCCGACACCGTCGTCGGGCGCCGCGACGGCTGCTGGCGCGGTCGTCACCAGCCCAGCACCGAGCACCCCCAGCACGAAAATTCCTGCCGCTGCGCGCCGGAGGCGACCTGCTCCCTGACCGTTCTTCACCTGGGCACCTTAGTCCGATGCCCCGCCGGGTACGTCTTCTTTATCCCGTTCCCGGGACGTACGTCCGGGGCATCACGCCCAGGGCGTGCCCCACTTGTCGGCGAAAGCCGTCTCCTCGAGCGGCCGCCGGACACGCTCGCGCTGCTCCCGCTCGGCATCGTGCGGATCGACCTGAGCCGGGTCTCCATGGAGACCGACCGCGATCCCGGTCATCACCTTCCACCAGTCCGGTACGCCGAAGGCCGCTGCCACGGCATCGTGGTCGAACCCGGCGAACTGGTGGGAGGAGAGGCCGAGCGAGGCGGCCTGGACGGTCAGGTGCGCCGCCGCCTGGCCGAGGTCGTAGTGGGAGTAGTCGGACCACTTCGGGCCGTTGCCGTCCGGCCCGACGCCGATCTGGGAGATGGCAACGAAGATCGCCGAGGCCCTCGGCACCCAGCCGGAGTTGCCGCGGGAGAGGTGGGACACGAAGGTCTCGTGGCCGGCCGATCCACGGGGCAGGACCAGGAACGACCACGGCTGGCTGTTGCCCGCGCTCGGCGCCCACCGGGCCGCCTCGAGGAGCAGCCTGATCTCGGCGTCGTCGAGCTCGTGGGCCGGGTCGAAGACGCTCACCGACCAGCGGTCACGCAGGTGCTCGGTCAGATCCTCGGCGCCGGGCTGGGGCGCGCGCTTCGCGGCAGTCATGCCTCTATTCTGCAATGTCTACAGACTTGGGCGACAAACTGTCTCAGAGGGCGTCAACGGCGGCGGGCTGGTGACGTACAGGATCCCGTACGTCACCAGCCCGCCGATCGGTCAGGCAGGGACTCGCGCGAGTGCGGAGACGATCTCGTCGACCTTGGTCTTGGCGTCACCGAAGAGCATCTGCGTGTTCTCCCGGAAGAAGAGCGGGTTCTGCACGCCGGCGTAGCCCGCGGCCATCGACCGCTTGAAGACGACCACGTTCTTGGCCTCCCAGACCTTGAGCACCGGCATGCCCGCGATCGGGCTGCTCGGGTCCTCGGCGGCGGCCGGGTTCACGGTGTCGTTGGCACCGATGACCAGGACGACGTCGGTCTCGGCCAGGTCGTCGTTGATCTCGTCCATCTCCAGGACGATGTCGTAGGGCACCTTGGCCTCGGCCAGCAGCACGTTCATGTGGCCCGGGAGACGGCCGGCGACGGGGTGGATGCCGAAACGTACGTTCACGCCCTTGTCCCGCAGGATGCGGGTGAGCTCGGCGACCGGGTACTGCGCCTGGGCGACGGCCATGCCGTAGCCCGGGGTGATCACGACGGAGGATGCGCCGGCGAGGAGCTCGGCGGTGTCCTCGGCGTTGATCTCGCGGTGCTCGCCGTAGTCGACGTCACCGGACGGCCCGGCCTCGATGCCGAACCCGCCGGCGATGACCGAGATGAACGAGCGGTTCATCGCCTTGCACATGATGTAGGAGAGGTAGGCACCCGAGGAGCCGACCAGGGCACCGGTGACGATCAGCAGGTCGTTGCTCAGGAGGAAGCCCGAGGCGGCCGCGGCCCATCCGGAGTAGCTGTTGAGCATCGAGACCACGACCGGCATGTCACCGCCACCGATGGAGGCGACCAGGTGCCAGCCGAGCGCCAGCGCCACGACGGTGACCGCGATCAGCAGCGGGAGCGTCGGGTTGATGACGTAGACGACCGTCAGGATCACGAAGACGACCAGGGCGCCGATGTTGATGACGTTCTTGCCGGGCAGCATCAGCGGCGCCGAGGAGATCCGCGCGGAGAGCTTGAGGAAGGCGACGATCGAGCCGGTGAAGGTGACCGCACCGATGAAGACACCGATGAAGACCTCGGCCGAGTGGATGGCTCCGCCGTGAACGTGGCCGGCAGCGGCCTCGAGGTGGCCGTTCCAGCCGATCAGGACGGCGGCCAGACCGACGAACGAGTGCAGCAGCGCGATCAGCTCGGGCATGCCGGTCATCTCGACGACCTTGGCACGCCACAGGCCGATGACCGCACCGACGGCGACAGCGACGACCAGGACGATCACCGCGGTGGCGGTGCCGCCGTCGACGACCTGGATGATGGTCGCGACCAGCGCCAGCGTCATGCCGAGGACACCGTAGAGCCAGCCCTGCGAGGCGGTCTCGTGCTTGGACAGCCCCGCCAGGGACAGGATGAAGAGGAGGGCGGCGACGAGGTAGGCCGCACCGGCGATCGAGAAGATATCCATGATCAGGCCTTCCGGAACATCGAGAGCATGCGGCGGGTCACGGCGAAGCCACCGAAGATGTTGATGCTGGCCAGCAGCGTGGCGATGCCCGCGAGCACGAGCACGACGTTGTCAGCGACGGTGAGCTGCAGCAGGGCGCCCACGACGACGATGCCGGAGATCGCATTGGTCACCGACATCAGCGGGGTGTGCAGCGCGTGGTGCACATGGCCGATCACGTAGAACCCGATCACCACCGACAGCGTCAGCACCGTGAAGTGCCGGGTGATCTCGGCCGGAGCGACCGCGTTGAGCAGGAAGAGCGCGAGCGCACCGGTGCCGACCAGGGCGAGCTTCGCACCGGCGGAGAGCGGCTTCTTCTCCTCCTTGACCGCGACCTCGGCGGGCGCGGCCACCGCGGGAGCGGCGGAGACCTGGACCGGCGGAGGCGGCCAGAGCACGCCACCGTCGTGCACGACGGTCAGGCCGCGCTGGACCTGGTCCTCGAGATCGAGGGCGAGTACGCCGTCCTTCTCGGGCGTCACCAGCTTCATCAGGTTCACCAGGTTGGTGCCGTAGAGCTGGCTGGACTGCGCGGGCAGGCGCGCGGGCAGGTCGGTGTAGCCGATGATCGTGACGCCGTTGGGCGTGGTGACGACCTCGTCCTTGACGGTGCCTTCCACGTTGCCGCCCATCGCGGCCGCCATGTCGACGATGACCGAGCCGGACTTCATGCTCGCCACGTCGGCCGCCGTGATCAGGCGCGGCGCCGGGCGGCCCGGGATCAGCGCGGTCGTCACGATGATGTCGACGTCCTCGGCCTGCTCGGAGTAGATCTCCGCGGCGCGCTGGTCGTAGGCCTCCGAGGTCGCCTTCGCGTAGCCGTCGGTCGACTTCTCGACCTCGACCTCCACCTTCAGGTATTCACCACCGAGCGACTTGACCTGGTCGGCGACCTCCGGACGAGGGTCGGTCGCCCGCACGATCGCGCCCAGCGAGCTCGCGGCACCGATGGCGGCCAGACCGGCCACACCGGCACCGGCCACCAGCACCTTCGCCGGCGGCACCTTGCCCGCCGCGGTCACCTGGCCGGTGAAGAAGCGGCCGAAACGGTGGGCCGCCTCGACGACGGCGCGGTAGCCCGCGATGTTGGCCTGGCTGGAGAGGATGTCCATGGACTGGGCGCGCGAGATGCGCGGCACCGCGTCCATCGCGAAGGCGTCGACCTTGCGGGCGGCCAGGGCGTCGAGGAGCTCGGCGCTCTGCGCCGGCGCCAGCGGGGCCACCAGGGTGGCGCCGCTCTTCAGCAGCTCGACCTCGCCGACGGAGGGCGCGTTGACCCGGAAGACCAGGTCGGCACCCCACGCGTCGGAGGCCGTGCCGATGCGGGCGCCTGCCTCGGCGTACGCCTCGTCCTTGAAGCTGGACGCCTCGCCGGCTCCACCCTCGATGACGACGTCATAGCCCAGACCGGTCAGTTGTTTGACGGTCGCGGGGGTGGCCGCCACCCGGGTCTCCCCAGGCTTCGTCTCTCGGGTCACTCCGATGAGCATCCTCGACTCCTTGGTCTGCTACGCGCGGTGTCTTCAGTCTCCAGCATGGCGGGGTTCCGGTCAGGCGATCTGCGTGTGACCGATGGTTGACCGGCACCGACCGGAACCCCACCGTGCTGGTTACTGGCCGGTAACGGTAGGGTAGATCAGCAGGTGGACACCAGGGTTGTCCGGTTGTATCGGTCCAAGACCTGTGGTCTTCCTCACGTCCTCACAGCCGGCCGATACGGCGCCTTCGGGGTAGTCCGGGAGCGAACTGCCCGTTTACCGGCAAGTAATAGGCAGTTCGCTACCGGACTACCCCGAAATCAGCGCCTGGAAGCCAGTGAGAACCCGGATCTACAGCCAGCTGAGACTCGCGCCGTGGGCCTGGAACCAGCCCACCGCGCGCCCGTCGACGGCGAGACAGAAGTGATGATCCGAGTCGGGCAGGCTGGGCGCGTCGGCGGCGAGGGACCGGATCACCTGCGGGCCTTCCAGGCTGATCCAGTGGCAGCGGCCGGCGGCCACGAGAGTACGCATCCGATCCTCCAGCTCGATGCGATCGTGCTCGTCCAGGTACGCCGCGGCGGCGCTGTGATGGACCACCGGCGTGCCGCCCGAGGCGGCGGCGATCTCGAGCGCGCTCTCCAGCCGGTCGAGCATGTCGCCGGCGATGAGGCGGGGTGGCTCGGCCCCGGTCACCTCGATCGCAGCGGCGAGGCGGTCGCGGCGCTCGTCGTGGCCGGGCCAGATCAGCGTGAGCAACCAGCTCATGTCCTCCTCGTCGGTGACGTCGAGCGGGTTGAGGTCGACACCGACTCGAGCGGTGATGCGGGGAAAGGCCGCCGGAGCAGGGACCGGCCCGACCGCCGGGATCCGAAGGGTCGGCCCACCCGAACCGCGGAGCTCGCCCGCACCGTCCCAGAGATAGTCGTAGCGGTCCGGGTAGAGGCACAGGCCGGCGCTGGCGCCGAGCTCCACGAGTGCGAACGGCCCGTCTCCGAGCAGCCCCAGCGCCGGGGTCAGCGCCGCCAGCCGGGCGACCTCGTTGGTCTGCGTACGCCGCGCAAGGATCGTCCGGCGCACAGCCGGCCACTCGGGTCCGAGGAGCAGGGCCCGCAGGTCGTCGTACGGCCCCGGCTCCAGCCCGTGCCGGCGGGCCGCGGCGAAGACCAGGTTGGCCTGCTGCTTCAGCGTCGGCAGGTCGCTCAGCACCCCGAGCACTTCCGGGTCGTTCGCGACGCCCATCGCCCAGGCGCTGTAGCAGGGCGAGGTGGCCATCTCGGACGAATGGTGTCGGTAGCTCTCTCGGATGTCGGTCAGGTCGTTCAACGGCAGCATGGCGTCTCCTCCGTAGCGAGCAGGTCGAGAGCTCACCGTGCCTCCGCGAGGCCTGCCGCCGCGATGTCGATCGAGTCGACATGGCACCGGAACCGGTCCATGGGCGAGAGTGGCGTCGTGACGGAGTGGATCACGACGCGGGAGGCGGCCCAACGCCTCGGGGTGAAGCGCACGACGCTCTACACCTATGTCAGCCGACGCCTGCTCACCCGGCGCCGCAGCGGCGCCGAGAGCCTGTTCGACCGCGCCGAGATCGACGCGCTGGCCAGCACCCGTCACCATCCCGGCTCCCCGCTCGGTGTGCTGCCGATGCGTTCGGTCCGATCGAGCGTGAGCGAGGTACGCGAGGGGGAGCTGTTCCTGCGCGGCGTACCGTTGGCCGACCTGGCCGATGAGCCGTGGGACGAGGTGGTCGATCTCGTCCTGGGGCCGGGTCCCGAGATCACGGTCGACGTGCCGGAGCACCTGACCGCGCTGCCGCTCAACCGCCGACTCCCGGCACTCGCCCAGTGGGCGGGGTCCCGCGGCGCTCGGGTCGAGCCCGCCGCCGCTGCCGGCGTCGCCAAGGGGCTGCTCGGCGCGGTCGCGGTCGCGCTCGGCGGCCCGGCAGAGCCGGGCCGGCCGGCCCCCGACGCGGTCTTCGCCGCCGTCGCCGGACGCCCGGGGAGCCCCCGGGAAGTGGCCACGCTCAGCACCGCACTGGTCGCACTCATCGACCATGGCCTGGCTGCCTCGGTGGTCGCGGCCAGGGTCGCGGCCTCGGCCCGGGCCTCGGCGTACGACTGCCTGGTCGCCGGGTACGCCGCGCTCTCCGGGCAGCTGCACGGTGGCATCGGCCCGTCCGCTCTCGCCGTGCTGCGGGACGGCCCACCGGCCGACCCGAGCCGCCCGGTGACCGGCTTCGGACACTGGCGCCACCCCGACGGCGACCCGCGGGCCGACGCGATCCTCGCTCGTCTCGCGCTCGTCGACGGCTCCGCGCCCGTCCTGGCCCGTCTGGACGAGATCGCCTCCCGCACCGACCGCCTGCCGAGCATCGACGGGGCGCTCGCGGCATTCACCGTCAGCTGCGAGCTGCCCGATACCGCCTCGGAGGTGTTCTTCCAGGTCGGTCGTACGGTCGGCCTCGCGGCGCACATCGTCGAGGAGTCCGAGGAGGATCCGCTGCGCTGGCGCGCGACGGATCCTGCCGACTGACAACCCGTCACCCGGCGGCCGGTCGCTCGCTGTCGAGCTGCCCCATGAACTGGGTCGGGTAGCGGTCGCCGCGGGCGGCGCCGACGGGCACGGCGGCGTCGATGCGAGCGAGGTCGGCCTCGTCGAGGCCGACGGCGTTGGCACCGACCATCGACTCGACCTGGCTGACCCGGCGGGAGCCGATGACGGGGACGATGTGCTCGCTCTGGGCGGCGACCCAGGCGATCGCAAGCTGGGCCAGGGTGATGCCCTTGGCCGTGGCGATCTCCTCCAGGGTGACGAGCAGCGCGCGGTTGTGGTCGAGGTTGTCGCCCTGGAAGCGCGGCATCATCGCGAGCGAGCCGCCGAGGGCACCGCTTCCACCGATCAGGCCACGGCCGAGGACGCTGTACGCGGTGATGCCGATGCCCAGCTCGCGGCAGGTCTCGAGGATGCCGTTGGTCTCGATCCCCCGGCTGAGCAGGGAGTACTCGATCTGCAGGTCGCTGATCGGGGCCACCGCGGCGGCCCGCCGGATGGTGCCCGCGCTGACCTCGCTGAGTCCGATGTGGCGTACGTATCCCGCCTCCACCAGCTCCTGGACCGCGCCGACGGTCTCCTCGATCGGGACCTGTGGGTCGACGCGGGCGGGGCGGTAGATGTCGATGTGGTCGGTGCCGAGCCGCTGGAGGGAGTAGGTCAGGAAGGACCTGACCGCCTCGGGGCGGCCGTCGAAGCCGGCCGGCATCCCGGCGGGCGTGATCAGGGCGCCGAACTTCACCGAGAGCACCGCGTCGTCGCGGCTGCGCCCGCGCAGCGCCCGGGCGATCATCATCTCGTTGTGGCCGGCGCCGTAGAAGTCGCCGGTGTCGATCAGGGTGCCGCCGGCGTCGAGGTAGGCGTGGATGACGCGTACGCCCTCGTCGTCGTCGACCGCGCCGTAGGCGCCGGAGAGGCTCATGCCGCCCAGCGCGGGCGAGGTGACGGTGGGGCCGGTCTTGCCGAGCTGTCGGCTGCTGAACTGGGTCTTGTCGGAAGTCGTCATGCCATCCAGCGTGCGGCGCTCGACCGACGCGCGGCAGGCACGGCACATCCAGGGAGAGGCTGTCCCTGGATAACCGGTCACGACCGGCCGATGATGGAGCGTGTGATCGACCGCGATGAGCTCGCCGACTTCCTGCGTCGTCGCCGGGAGCTGCTCCGGCCCTTCGACGTCGGCCTCCCGGACGGGTTGCGGCGGCGTACTCCGGGGTTGCGGCGGGAGGAAGTGGCCTCGCTCGCCGGGATCTCGACCGACCACTACACGCGGCTGGAGCAGGCGCGTGGGTCCGCGCCGTCGGAGTCGGTGCTCTCCGCGATCGCGCGAGCGCTGCAGTGCGATCTCGACGAGCGCGACCACCTCTTCTACCTCGCCGGGATGACACCGGCTCCTCGTCGCGCCGGTGGCTACGTGCGTCCTGGGCTGATCGCGCTCGCCCGGCGGCTGACCGACATCCCCGTCATGATCTGCACCGACATCGGCGAGATCGCCTGGCGCAACGAGCTCGCCACCGCACTGACCCCGCCTCTGCCCGATCGGCCCGGCCGCGACCGCAACATCTACTGGCGCTGGTTCATGAAGCCCGAGCTGCGGCCGGCGCCGCCGGATGACTGGGACCGGCTCTCCGCCAACCATGTGATGGACCTGCGCGCGACGTACGCCCGCAGGGCCGGCGAACCGGACATCACCTCGCTCGTGCACGACCTCCTCGGGGCGAGCGCGGAGTTCCGCGAGCTCTGGGAGCGGCACCAGGTGGCAGTGCGGCGTGCCGACGTGAAGACGTTCGTCCACCCCGAGGTCGGCGCGGTCTCCGTACGCTGCGAGGTCCTGCTCACCGAGGAGGCCGACGTGAAGCTGCTCGCCTACTTCCCGCTCGAGGGCACCGATGCCGCGGAGAAGCTCGAGCTGCTCCGCGTCATCGGCACCCAACGGCTCACGAGCGAGGGCTCATCACCCACCTGAGTGCGATGAAGCGGATCAGCGTGGCTGCGGCGTTGGCGGCCACGAGCACGACGATCTCGACCGCCCGCGCAGGTGTCGGCGCGGCCAGGTGGAGGAGCGCGAGCGATCCGGAGGTCAGGGTCAGACCGACCCCGAAGGCGGCCAGCCCGGCGACGTGATGCTTGACCGCGCCCTGTCGCACGGTGATCCCGAAGGTCAGCCGGCGGTTGGCCGCGGTGTTGGCGACCGCGGTCACCAGGAGCGCGACCAGGTTTGCCGCCTGCGCGCCGACGGCGGTGCGGAGGAGGACGTAGAGGAGCAGGTACGCCAACGTGCTCAGCACCCCGATCGCGCCGAACCGGATCACCTGAGCCGCCAGGCTCGGGCTCCGGACGGGCCCGGGAGGACGTACGCCGCTGAGGTCGATCCGGCCGCTGACCAGCCCGAACAGCAGTCTCCTGATCCCGGCCAGGTCCTCCTTGACGGTCTTGACGATGTCCACGCGCGAGTCCGGGTCGTCGACCCAGTCCACCGGCACCTCGTGCACCCGCAGCCCGGCCTCGGAGGCCAGGACGAGCAGCTCGGTGTCGAAGAACCAGCTGTCGTCCTCGACCAGTGGCAGCAGCTTCTCGGCCACGTCGCGGCGGATCGCCTTGAAGCCGCACTGCGCGTCGGTGAACTCCGCGGAGAGGACCCCGCGCAGCAGCAGGTTGTAGCCCTTGGACAGGAAGTCCCGCTTCGGGCCCCGCTCGATCCGGCTGCCCCGGGCCAGCCGCGACCCGATCGCGACGTCGGAGTGGCCCGAGAGGAGCGGGGCGAGCAGTGGCGGCAGGGCCCGCAGGTCGGTGGAGAGATCGACGTCCATGTAGCCGACCACCTCCGCCCGTGACGTGGACCAGGCCGCCTTGAGTGCTCGTCCCCGGCCCTTCTCGTCGAGATGGATCGCGCGGACCCGGGTGATCTCGGTCGCGAGCCGCTCCGCGATGTCCCACGTGGCGTCGGTGCTGGCGTTGTCGGCGATCGTGATCGTCGTGGAGTAGGGCAGGGTGCGCAGGTAGCCGTCGAGGTGGCGTACGGACTCCTCCAGGCCCTTCTCCTCGTTGTGGACCGGGATCACGAGGTCGATCGCCGTCAGCAGCCGCTTCTCGTCGACGACCCACATCCCGCTGGAGAGTGCCGTTCCCGCGGTCACGAGGCGTCCTCGGTCAGGTCGTAGACCGTGGTGCTGCCGATCGTGGTCTGGGTGAAGTTCGCCTCGACCCAGGCGCTGATGAGCGAGGCGCTGGAGGTCTCGTCACTGCTGCCGCCTCTCGCGCCGCCCATCCCGCCGCCGGCGATGAAGTAGTGGATCTCGCCGTTGGCGACGTACTCCTGGAACTGCTCGAGCGTGATGCTGTTCGAGGTGCCGTTGAAGCCGCCGATCGCCATCACGGCCTCGCCGGTCTCGAGCTGGAGGCCGGCCGCGGTCTGGGAGCCGATCGTCGCGGCCACCCAGGTGTAGTTGCCGGCGTTGGTGCTCACCGCCTCGGCGAGCTCCTCGTCGACGTTGCTGCCGCCCATCATCCCGCCGCCACCGGGCATACCGCCGCCACCGCCGCCGGGCATGCCGCCGCCGTTGGTGCCGGGCATCTGCTGGGTTCCGGTCCCACCGGGTGCGCCGTTGGGCGGGGTGCCGTTGGGCGGGGTGCCGTTGGTCTGGCCGCCGGGGCCACCGCCACCGCCGGGCATGCCGCGTCCTCCGCCGCCCATGCCACCCATCCCGCCGCCCTCGTACGGACCGGCCGTCACGATCGAGCCGGTGTGAGCGGTGCCGATCGTCTGGATCGCGTACGCAGCCGGCCCGACACCCAGGGTGACGGCCGCCGTCGCGAGAACCGCCGCCGCAGCCCGGCGGGTGAGCCGGTCCGCGAAGACGAAGGCGGCAGCAACACCGAGGCCGATGATCAGGACGGGCCAGCGCAGCGCGTCGTACGGCTGCTCACCCGACTGCCCGAGGAGCACCCAGCCCCACACGGAGCTGCCGGCCATCGCGACCGCCAGGGTGATCCGGGCGAAGAGGTTGTCGCGGTCGCGCCACATGATCACCGCGCCGACGACCGCGGTGATCGCGATCCACGGGGCCAGCGCGACCACGTAGTAGTCGTGGTAGATGCCCTCCATGAAGGAGAAGACCAGGCCGGTGACGAGCATCGTGGCACCGCTGAGCATCAGGGCGGCACGGGTCAGGTCCGTACGCGGCGCCTTGCGCAGCGCGATCAGGCCGGTGACGAGGAAGAGCAGCGCCGCGGGGAGCAGCCAGGAGACCATCCCGCCGGAGACGCCCTGGAAGAGGCGCAGGATCCCGGCCGCGCTGGAGAAGCCGGCGTTGCCGAGGCCGCCGTAGTCGCCGCCGTTGAGCCGGCCGACGCCGTTGTAGCCGAGGGTCAGCTCGAGGAGCGAGTTGCCGGTCGAGCCGTCGATGTAGGGGCGCCACGACTCCGGGATGAGCTCGACGATCGCGATGTACCAGCCGGCGCTCGCGACCATGGCGGCGAAGCAGGCGATGCCGTGGGTCAACCTCCTGCCCAGCGAGCCCTTGCCCGCGATCAGGTAGACGATGGCGATGGCCGGGATGATCAGGAACGCCTGCAGCATCTTCGTCAGGAACCCGAAGCCGAGCAGCGCACCGGCCAGCACCATCCACCTGCCCTTGCCGGTCTCGATCGCCTTGAGCGTCGAGAACCCGGCACCCACCAGCAGCAGGAGCAGCAGCGCGTCCGGGTTGTTGAACCGGAACATCAGTGCCGCCGCCGGGGTCAGCGCGGTGAACGCTCCCGCCGCGATCGCCGCCTGCCACGGCGCGACCTTCTTCACCAGTCCGTACGTCAAGCCGACCGTCGCCACGCCCATCAGGGCCTGCGGGACCAGGATGCTCCACGAGGACAGCCCGAAGAGGCGTACGGACAGGCCCATCACCCACAGCGACGCCGGCGGCTTGTCGACCGTGATCGAGCTGCTCGCATCGAGCGCCCCGAAGAACCACGCCTTCCAGCTCTCACCGCCGGCCTGTGCGGCCGCGGAGTAATACTGGTTCGCGTACCCCGACTCGGACAGCGTCCACAGGTACGCCACGGCTGTGAGAGTCAGCAGAATGATGAGCGACGCGCGCTCGGGGCGCCATCGTGGTTTCGCCGCCGGCGGTGTCTGCTCGGGCGCCGATCTCGCCGTGGGTGGGTCGAAGAGTTGGGTCATGATGACCACGGTCGAGCGCGGGTCTGTGGGAGTCTTTCGGCGAGGCTGTGAGCGTCCTATGTGGTTCGCTTCACATCTCGCTGGTCGCCCCCGCTGGTCGAGCCGCGAGCGCCAGCGAGCGTGTCGAGACCAACACAGTCGCTTTCCGGGGCTGGTTCTTCTGGGGACCGTAGGCCGCCGACCCTTGCTTGGAGGGTCTTCTCGACAGACCCCGGAGTAAAGGACGGCCTGCGGCCGCCGGCTTCGCCGGCCGCTATCGCGGTCCTTGACACCGGGGCCCGTCGAGAAAGATTTGGCTGGCTATCGGGGCGGCGGCCCGGGTGTGGCGCAGCGCATTCACTCCTGCGGTAGATGGTGTTGATGGGGGTGGAGGGGTGGCCCTTCGGGCCACTTACCATCCACAGAAGCGAGCCTGTTCACTCACCGAGAAAATGGCGCTTGACCTGCACCTATGGGTGGTTAGGTATCCATTCAAGGCGTAGAATCAGGACCATCACAACACACCTCTGAAGGAAGGACTGGCGATGAGTCTCGGGCGCGACATCGACCCCTGGGGAACCAACCCCGGCGATGCGATCGACGCCGCCCTCGAGGCCATCGAGACCGCCCTCCAAGAACTCCTGTCCACTGATCCTGCCTACTGGCGCACGAGCCAGAAGAAGGACCTGCTGGAACGGTTGGAGAAGCTCCAGGCCCAGCAGGCCGCACTGAAACTGCGGGTGCTCGCTGCTGCGGGTGATATCGCGGAGGAGACCGGCGCGAAGGATGCCTCCGCCTGGATGCGGGCAGAGTTGTTGGTCGACAAGGGGGCGGCGCACTCGCAGATCAAACTGGCGACCAGGGTCGCCAAGTACGACCTGGTGGCAGCCGGCCTGGCCGAAGGCGTGGTGTCCCAGGACAAGGCCCGCGTCATCACCCGGGCGTTGGACAAGGTCCATGCCGACCCTGTCGCGAGCGCCGAGGACCTGGCCCTGGCCGAGAAGCTCCTCGTGGGTTACGCGACCCAATTGACGGCGAACGAGCTGCGGATCGTCGGCCGGAAGATCCTCACCGAGGTCGACCCCGCCCGGTTCGAAGACGCCGAAGCCAAGACCCTCCTCGCCGAAGAAGAACGCGCCCAGCAGAAGACCGCCCTGCGGATCTGGGACAACCACGACGGAACCGTCGGATTCGACGGCGTCCTGCCGACCTCGATCGGGATGCGGTTCAAACGACTCGTCGAGGCCTACGCCCAACCCCGCAAACAACAGCTCGTCGCCAAAGGCAGCCCGCTGCCGCCCTGGGAGCGGTTGATGGGCCAAGGCTTCACCCGGCTGCTGGAGACCATCGACCCCGCCGCGCTGCCCCGCCACGGTGGGGATGCGACCACGATCAACGTGGTGATCTCCCTCGAGGAGCTGCGTAAGGACCTCGGGGTCGCCACATTGGGTTACGACGAGACCAACGGGGCCACCATCAGCGCCGCCGAGGCCCGCAAGCTGGCGTGCAACGCGACCATCATCCCCTGGGTGCTGGGCGGTGATGGTGAGGTCCTCGACGCCGGCAGGGCTAGCCGGTTCTTCCAACCGATCCAGCGCAAGGCGCTCCGGCTACAGCAGAAGTGCTGCCAAGCCGAAGGGTGTGACATGCCCCCGGAATGGTGCGACGCCCACCACCTCGACCCCTGGGCAGCAGGCGGCAAGACCAACCTCAAGGACGGGGCCCTGTTGTGTCCCCATCACCATCGGCTGGCGCACGCCCCGGCATACGTCCATGAGCGACTACCGGATGGCACCATCCGGTTCACCCGCCGCCCCTGAGACCCGCCAGGGTTCTGATTCATCCCGGCCGGGACAATCGCCGTGCCGGCCCGTTTCCGCAGGTGTTCCCCACCGGCGCGGAGACTTCCCCACGCCTGTAGTCGCGCCCGCACGACGAGACCTCAACCTTCCCCGGACACCAGCTACAGCCCCAAGCCCGCGCCCAACTGAATCCGCTGCGCCACACCCTCGCCGCCGACCCGATACAGGCGAAATCTTTCTCGATCGTGTGCCGGGTCAAGGCGATGTATCGAGCTTGTCGAGATGATGGCCGCAGGCCACCGCGAAGCGGCGGGCGAAGCCCGTCCTTGACGCGGTGCGTGATCGAGAAACAATCGAAGCAAGGGTCGGCGGCGAACACCGACACGAAACCACGGCCGCCGGAGCCGACAGAGCGGGGCGCGACGCGCCGTACGTGTCCGAGATCACGTTCCCAGACATACCCAAAACAAGAACACGTTCTAGAATTGAGCGTCAAACCCACGTACGCCCACATAACCACCTGGTGGAACGGATTCGGAGGGTTACACGACCCCCTTTAGGCTTGCCTTAGTACATCCACGGAAGGTTGAACTCCCTTATGCGTGACATCCGCGTTGCGATCGTCGGTGCCGGCCCGGCCGGCATCTACGCTGCCGACATCCTCACGAAGGAGCACCCTGGTGCGCGCGTCGACGTCATCGAGCGCCTGCCTGCTCCCTACGGCCTGGTTCGCTACGGCGTGGCTCCTGACCACCCGCGAATCAAGGAGATCATCAAGGCGCTGAAGCGCGTCCTGAACCAGGACAGCATCCGCTTCATCGGCAACGTCGACTTCGGCACCGACCTCAAGCTCGACGACCTGCACCGGTTCTACGACGCCGTCATCTTCGCCACCGGCGCGATGGCCGACCGCGAGCTCGACATTCCGGGGATCGACCTGCCCCAGTCCTACGGCGCGGCCGACTTCGTCAGCTGGTACGCCGGGCACCCCGACGTCTCCCGCGAGTGGCCCCTCGACGCCGAGGAGGTCGCCGTCCTCGGCGCCGGTAACGTCGCCCTCGACGTCGCCCGCATGCTGGCCAAGCCTGCCGACGAGCAGCTGGTCACCGAGGTGTCCGACAACGTCTACCAGGGCCTGAAGAAGAACCCGGCCAAGACGATCCACGTCTACGCCCGCCGCGGCCCGGCGCACATCAAGTTCAGCCCGATGGAGCTGCGCGAGCTCTCGCACTCCCCCTCGGTCGACGTCGTCGTCGAGGAAGAGGGCTTCGAGATCGACGAGGCCGGCGAGAAGGCGATCCAGAGCCACAAGGCGACCAAGCTCGTGGCCGACATCCTCCTGAAGTACATGGAGGCGCCCGCCGGCGACAAGCCCCACAAGATCGTCATCCACATGATGCAGAACCCCGTCGAGATCCTCGGCGAGGACGGTCAGGTGGTCGCGCTGCGCAGCGAGAAGACCGAATACAACGGCGACGGCACCGTCACCGGCACCGGCGAGTTCACCGACACCCCGGTCCAGGCCGTCTACCGTGCCGTCGGCTACCTGTCCGAGTCGCTCCCCGACGTGCCCTTCGACGGCGAGAACGGGGTCATCCCCAACGCCGGCGGCCGAGTCCTCGACCTCAACGGCGAGCACATCAACGGGACGTACGTCACCGGGTGGGTCAAGCGCGGACCGGTCGGCCTCATCGGCCACACCAAGTCGGACGCCAAGGAGACCATCGACAACCTCCTGCACGACCTGGACAAGCTCACGCCCGCCGAGCACGGCTCGCCCGCGGCGGTCCTCGAGCACCTGTCCGGCAAGGGCGTCGACTTCACCACCATCGAGGGCTGGGAGAAGCTCGACAACCACGAGCGCTCCCTCGGCGAGGCCCAGGGCCGCGAGCGGATCAAGGTCGTCCCCCGCGACGAGATGATCCAGATCTCCAACGCCTGATCACAGTTCGTACGCGGCGGGGGCCGGGCTACACGCCGGTGTTAGGCCCCCCCCCCCCAATACCCCAAGCAACGAAAAGGGGTTAAGAAAACCCGCCCGCACCGCGTTGAGGCGGGAGAGAACGGGGCGCCCGAAACCCCGGGCCGGCCGGGG